>DNNJ01000018.1:0-10117 GCA_003487955.1 Clostridiales bacterium
GGATTAAAAGAGGTAACAGCCGGACAATTTATTGAAATAAACTTGGACATGGTATTAGGAAATGATATTACTGCTCCCGTTGCAATTAAGGAATTTAATAAAATGGGTGCAATAAATGTTTTTGATAAAGACAAAATTGCAATAGTATTAGACCACTTTGTTCCAAACAAGGACATTAAATCAGCGGAACAATGCAAAATATCCAGAAATTTTTCCCGGGAGCAAAGTATTACTAATTTCTTTGATGTAGGTCAAATGGGCATTGAGCATGCACTTTTGCCCGAAAAGGGATTGGTAGCTGCCGGAGATGCTGTAATAGGGGCGGATTCTCACACATGCACCTATGGTGCATTGGGCGCATTTTCGACAGGTGTCGGCAGCACGGATATGGCAGCGGCAATGGCAACAGGACAAATGTGGCTTAAAGTTCCATCCGCAATAAAATTTAATTTAAAGGGTAAATTAAACAAATGGGTAAGCGGCAAAGATATTATTCTTTATATAATAGGTAAAATAGGAGTTGACGGCGCCCTTTACAAATCCATGGAATTTACCGGTGAAGGTATAAAAGAATTATCCATGGATGACCGCTTTACAATTGCAAACATGGCAGTTGAAGCAGGCGGCAAAAACGGAATCTTCCCTGTAGATGAAAAGACCCTCGAATATTTGAAAGGACATTCAAACAAAAAATATACCAGTTTTGAAGCAGATAATGATGCTGTCTATGATGAAGTAATAAACATTGAGCTAAATGAATTAAAGCCTATGGTAGCATTTCCCCATTCGCCTGAGAATACAAGCTCAATTGACTTGGTTGGAAATGTTGAAATAAATCAGGTTGTAATCGGCTCCTGCACAAATGGGAGAATTGAAGATATGAGGACCGCTGCAAATATATTAAAAAATAAAAAAGTTCATCCTCAGGTTCGCACAATTATTATTCCTGCAACCCAAAAAATATACAAACAGTGTATTCAAGAGGGTTTGGCTGAAATATTTATAGATGCAGGTGCAGTAATGAGCACTCCAACATGCGGACCATGTTTAGGCGGCTATATGGGAATACTTGCTGAGGGTGAAAGAGCAGTTGCTACAACAAACAGAAACTTTACAGGACGTATGGGCCACCCGGGGTCGGAAGTTTATCTTGCAAGTCCTGCTGTTGCTGCAGCATCGGCAATTAAGGGAATGATAGCAGGTCCTGATAAAATTGAATTGGAGGATTAAGATGAAAGTACAAGGAAAAGCATTTAAATACGGAAATGATATAGACACTGATGCAATAATTCCTGCAAGGCACTTAAATACAACCGCTCCAGAGGAATTGGCAATGCACTGCATGGAGGATACAGATAAAAATTTCATTAATGAAGTAAAGAATGGAGATATAATTGTTGCTTTGAAAAACTTTGGCTGCGGCTCTTCCCGTGAACATGCTCCGATAGCCTTAAAAGCAGCCGGAATATCATGTGTAATTGCCAAAAGCTATGCACGCATTTTTTATCGAAACTCATTCAACATAGGACTTCCAATACTTGAATGTGAGTCTGCAGCTGACAGAATAGATGCAGGAGATGAAATTTCAGTAGATTTTGAAACAGGTGTAATATCCAATATAACAAAAAGGGAAGAATACAAGGCTGAGCCCTTTCCTGAATTTATTCAGCAAATAATAAAATGTGACGGGCTTGTAGAATACGTGAAGAGTAAATTAGGAGGTAGCAACAGTGGATTATAAAATTGCAGTGATAAAAGGTGACGGTATCGGACCTGAAATAATTGATGAAGCAATAAAAGTCTTGGATAAGACAGGGAAAAAATATGGACATAACTTTCAATACATGGAAGCATTAGCCGGCGGAGCAGCAATTGATGAGAAAGGTACTCCCCTTCCCGAAGAAACATTAAACATCTTAAGAACCTCTGATGCGTTGTTGTTTGGTGCAGTGGGAGGACCTAAGTGGGATAACCTCCCCGGCAATGAAAGACCTGAGCAGGGACTTCTTAAACTGCGAAAAGAATTATGCTTATATGCCAACCTTCGCCCTGCCGTAATATTCGATGAATTAAAAGATTCATGTCCCTTAAGGCCGGATTTAGTGGAAGGAGGTTTAGATATTTTAATTATCAGGGAGCTTACCGGAGGAATATATTTCGGTAAAAAATACACAGAAAAAGATAAGGCTGCAGATACAATGGAATACAGCAAGTATGAAATAGAAAGAATAGCTCACGTAGGGTTTTTGGCAGCACAGAAAAGAAATAAACGGCTGACCAGCATAGACAAGGCAAATGTGTTGGAAACCTCAAGATTATGGCGAAAAACCTTTGAAGAGACAGCTGTTGAATACCCTTCCGTTCAGTTAAATCACATGTATATTGATAATGCAGCAATGCAGCTTGTTGCAAATCCTAAACAATTTGATGTGATAGCAACGGAAAACATGTTTGGCGACATCCTTTCCGATGAAGCAGCCATGATAACCGGTTCCATCGGTTTGCTGCCTTCTGCATCATTGGGAAAGAATTACGGCATGTATGAGCCAATTCACGGTTCTGCTCCTGATATTGCAGGTAAGAAAAAAGCAAATCCCATAGCTGCAATACTTTCAGCAGCAATGATGTTGAAATATTCATTTGCTCTTCAGGAAGAATCTGAAAATATAGAAAGTGCAGTTAAAAATGCATTGTCTAAAGGATACAGAACAGCAGACATTGCAAAAAAAGAAGACCGCATAATTTCCACTGTTGAAATGGGAGATACCATTGCAGAGCTTATATAACGCATTAGAAAGAGGTTGATGACAGCACCCCCCCGTCCCCTTGTCACATCCCTTTGTCATCAAAAAGTATTTGTCAATTTCCAAAAAAGTGGTATAATACTATTTAAAAATAATTCTTAGAGGAGTGACATAATGATAAAAGCTAAAAAAGCCGTATATTACATCTGTGACAATCATGATTGGGGTTATGTGAGTTACCTGGTTTGGGATATACTTAAAGAAGAAGGATACTTGGATAATAAGGTTGACTTTACCTTTGACGGAAGAGAAGTCTATAAATATACTGATAAAAAAAATAATGAATTCTATTTTGTTCCTACAGAAATTGCATTATGCAGGGATTACCAAAGGTATCTTCCCGATATGAACAAGTATTTTTCTGATTTTGATATGTCAGGAATGATTACATGGCACGAAGGTGTAAATGCACTTGAGAAGGTTATCACCGTACATAGTATCGGAGATGTTAATTCAGGATGTTACGGACCTGCAAACCCTTTATATATGCACAATCTTATGTGGGCTATGGAAAAATTAAGAAAAGAAGCCGGGTTGGATTTCAGCGTAGTAACTGAAGCAACCCATTGGTCAGGTGTTTATGAGGGAGAAGGAGACCCTGAGCTTCTTTTGGAATATCGTGTACCTATAGTAGACATAGAAATAGGCAGCGAGCCGGAAAGCTGGGCAAATATGGATGCTTGCAGGGTTCTTGCCCTTTCCTTGCTTCACATATTTGATGATGATATTGATGGCATAAAGCTTCATAATCTTCTTTGCGTTGGAGGAGTACATTTTGATCCGAATTTTGCAGAAGCAGTCCACACATCTTGGAATGAGAATGAATTCTTCGGTGTTTCCCACATAATTGCAAATCAATGGCTTGTTTCAGGTGAGTACGAGGGAGAAAGCGGCATAGAAAAAGCATCTGCATGTGTAGATGCCATTATAGGCGGAATTGATGCAATTGTTTTTCACGATAAATTAAAGGGGTGCTATAAGGATGTGGTACGTGCTTTAGGAGAAAAATACAACGTACCTATACTAAAGCATCAAGCATTAAGAAAACCTGAAAATATTAATTGGTAATGACACTCCCCCCGTCCCCTTGCCATCTCTTTGTCACGTCCCCAAAACTCTATAAACAATTTTTTTTTGCCTGCATATAATAATATTATTCGTATGTAAAAAGAAAGGTGTGAATATTTTGAGATATAATCCATTTGATGGTCGAACTTACAAAGCTCGAAATAAGAATAATATATTTTCTTTGGAGCAGGCACCTGCACCTCAAGAAGAAGTTCCGCCGGGTTCATTGCCCTTTGAGCAGGAAGTGGGCTATTTATCGGTCAGTGTTTTTACGGCATCCGGCGCATTGCCTGTAAAGGATGCATTAGTAACTGTTTACATTCGTGATGAAAGCGGTAAAGAAAATGAAATAGTACATCAAATTACTGATGCCAACGGTCAAGTTCCGCTTATCACACTACCTGTAATATATAATCGCTTTAATCCATTTGAAAGCAGTGAATATTATTTCACTACCTATAATTTAAGAGTTCAGGCAATTAACTATTACACGGTTAATGTAATCGATTTGAGAATTTTCCCGGACACTACAACTTATTTTCAGATTGAGATGATTCCTGCAGCAATAGGTCCAATAAAAGGTCCTGAAACTACAATTGTTATTCCTCCCAGTCCAATTGACATATCAAATGATTAAGGCGGTGATATTATGAGTATAGAAATTCCAGGACTCACACAAGTAGTTATTCCGTCAGCAATTACGGTACACTTAGGTGCACCGGATGAGCCTGCTGAAAATGTTACCGTTCCTTTTCTTGATTATATTAAAAATGTTGCATCAAGCGAACTTTATCCTACTTGGCCGGAATCAGCACTTAGAGCAAATATTTATGCTATTACTTCCATTGCATTAAACCGTATATTCACTGAATGGTACAGATCTCGAGGTTATAATTTCGATATAACAAACGATACAAGATTTGACCAGGCATTTGTGAATAACAGAGGTATTTTTGACAGTGTTTCGGTGTTGTCGGATGAGCTTTTTGACAGCTTCATAACAAGACAAGGACAAATTGAGCCGCTATATGCTCAGTTTTGCGACGGTCGTGTTTCCTTTTGCCCAGGGCTTCTCCAGTGGGGCTCGGTTGCATTGGCACAGGAGGGGTACACTCCATATGAAATTCTTCAATATTATTATGGTACGGACATTAATATTCAAACAGACACTCCGATAGCCGAAGCCTATGAAACATATCCCGGAATTCCTCTTCAGTTAGGAGACAACAACCCCTATGTATTGCTGATGCAAATACGTTTGAACACTATAGCCACAAACTATCCCGCTATTCAAAGAATACCAAATCCTGCAGGAACCTATGATGAAGCTACGCAGGCAGCTGTAAGACAATTTCAAGGAATATTCAATTTGCCGGTTACGGGAATTATTGATAAATCAACATGGTACGAAATTAGAAGAATTTATGCTGCTGTTACAAGGTTAGCTGAATTGACTTCACGAGGAATCATATTGAGCGAAATTCCTGAATATACACCTACTCCAGGTCCTGAGGAAGTGGTGCCGAGGGTTCAGGCTGTTCAGTATTTTCTCAACGTTCTTTCAGCATATTACAACACTATTCCTACGGTAGATATTAACGGTGTATTGAATACTCAAACAAGGACTGCCATAATGGAATTCCAGAAAACATTTAATTTACCCATCACAGGTCTTGTTGATGAACAAACTTGGACTACAATGTTCAATGCAGTGTCGGGTATTTTAAATACGCTTCCCCCTTCTGTCATTGCCCTTCCCGCATTGTTGTGGCCGGGTATTACATATCAGTTGGGCTCGGAAGGTCCGGGTGTTTACCTAATTCAACAATATCTCTCTTATATTGCTTCTGTGTTAGAAGGTATTCCGCCGGCTGAACCGGATGGCATCTACGGGCCTCGGACAGAGCTTGCCGTAAGAACATTTCAGGAGTACTTTGGAATAGATGTTACGGGAGTGGTTGACAGATACACTTGGGACAGAATAGTTCTTATATACCGCAATTTAAGATTCGGCAATACAAGCAATATAGGCGGACCTCAAGAAAGCTGAAATGTCAAAACCACCGGCTCAGCCGGTGGCTATTGTGATACTCTCCTATTCTTTAATTGAAATTTATTGTCATAGAGGCATAAAGCCAAAATAACTTAATATGCCCAAATAAATACCATAAGCAACATTCCATAAGTTATCTCTTAAAATTACCGAGTCATTAAAATTGGTCAAATAGCCCATTTCAACCAACACAGCAGGCATTTGTGTATTTCTTAAGACATACAGGGATGGGTTCTCTCTTATTCCGTTATCTCTCAGGCGTGTATTCCGTACGATTCCATTCATTATATGCTGTGCCAGCCAGTTAGATTGCGTATTAAATTGATATATATAAATTTCAGAACCGTTAACATTAGGATTCACATTGGCATTACAATGAAGACTTATAAAATAATTTGCCGGCCATTGATTTGCCATGCGCACCCTTTCCGCTAAACTGGTTGAAGTATTTGTTCCCAATACTGTGGTGGGTGTAGGTCTTGACAGCCTGACTTCAAATCTGTAATCATTAGCCAATAAATTTGCAAGATAAATTCCTGCCTGGTAATTTATATCTCCTTCGTATAAACCGTTGCCTACGGCTCCTGCATTGTGAAGTCCTGTAGGATTGTGTCCTTGATCTATAAATATTTTGATTGCCAAAAAATCACTTCCTTCATTATATACTATAACTATTTTATTCTTAAAGCAAAGAAATGTGATTTTTTATGGTTTTATTTAATTAATGATCCGACTTTAGTCCTGCTCCGCACATAGGAATCAAAGCGGGAGTTCTTCCGTTTAATTCACAATATTTCATGTAAGCGGCATATGTGGCTGCCGTTGTATGCTCAATGTAAATACCCTTCGATGCAAGCAGTGCTCTTGCTTCCAAAATTCTTGTTTCCGGAGCTGTTATAACTTCAATGTTATACTTATATATATATTCTAATATTTCTCCGCCTCTCATAGGCTCACCTATTGCAATTCCCTCTGCCATAGTCGGTTTTGGTATTACCTTTACAGGCTTCACGGTCTTCATTTCAACTGCTTTTGCAAAAGGGCTGCAGTATTCGCTTTGCACTGCAATTATTCGAGGCATCTTATCGATGATATTGCTTTCAATAAATTCCTCCAATGCCTTTATTATACCGATGAATAACGTGCCGTTTCCCAAGGGTATAAAAATATTTTCGGGAATTCTATTAAGCTGTTCATATACTTCATAAATATATGTCTTGGTACCTTCGTAAAAGAAAGGATTGTACACATGGTTCGCATAATACTTCCCTTCCCTGTCCGATTTGGCTCGGCATACATTTGCACAGTTGTCTCTTGAGCCGGGAACTATATTTACCTTTGCATTGTGTGAGATAATCATATCAATTTTCTTTGGTGATGTACCTTCGGGCACAAAAATCTCACAATCAATACCGGCTTTCGCACAGTATGCGGCCACACTGTTTCCTGCATTGCCGCTGCTGTCCTGTACAACTGAATCAACTCCTATGGATTTGCAATGTGATATCAAGACTGCTGCCCCCCTGTCTTTAAAAGATAAGGTGGGCATGAAGTAATCCATCTTAAGCAAAACATCTTCATTAAATTGTATAACAGGTGTCATACCTTCTCCCAAGCTTATATTTTCCCACTCATTGCCTAAAAGGGGCATGAAAACCCGGTAACGGAAAATACTCCAGTTGTCTCTGTCTAGTAAGGAAAGGTCAAACTTTGGCGGTTTAAAATCCAATTTCCAAAGACCGCCGCAGTCGCACCTTGACTTTTTGGTCGCAACATCCATTGTTAAGCTGCATTTAGAACAAATATAATTCATCTAATTACCTCAATAATTTGTTTTTTTTCTTTTTTTATTAACGTCATTATATACTCGAAATAACAAAAATTTAAACATATGGTTCCGATGTTCCACATACAAATTTATTTGCTCAAAAAAGAACAGCGGATGCTGTTCTTCGTAGCCTATGTATTACTATTCTATTGTTGAATTTGCTGCGTTTTTACGAACGCTTTCTATTCCGTTTTTACAGCTGTCCATGGTTTTATATCCTTCCGATGTAGCTATAATTTCTCCATTTTTAGCCTTTAGACGGAATCTGAATTCTCCTGCCTTGTCGGTAAAAATTTCAAACTTAGGATTCTTTTCTACTTTAAAATCTTCTACTGTCTGGTCTTCTACGTTAGCAACAGGTGCGTTATTTATAACGCTGTCAATGCCCTTCAAACATGATGCCTTTGTCTTATATACTTCAGAGCTTGCTATTACTTGTCCATTTGTAGCCTTTAAGTCAAATTTAACACCTGTCTTAACTTCTTTAACAACAAATTTTCCCATATTCCTGCTCCTTTCATTGATAACCTTTTTTTCAGTATATCAATTTTGACAAAATGTGTCAATATTCTTTTCAGGCTTTTTCTTAAAATTCGCCATAAAAATTCTACATTTTTTGCCCAAGTAATCACATATAATGATATATAGCATAATATGTACTATAACAAAGTTTACTGTTTAAACATCATTATTATGGGTATATTATTTATACAACAGTACTAAATCTTACAATTTAATCTGTGAGTAGTTATAAGATCGCTGCAATCAAATTGTTTGAAGAGAATTCTATGTAGGAATGTCTCAAAGTGCAGTAAAAGTCTATTGAAGAATGAAAATAGAAGTAAGATTGGGAAAGTTGATTATATAGATGATTGACAAATGAGGTGATTCCAACAGGATACGGAAAAGAAAACTCAAATAAGTAGCACCCGGCTTTGAATTGAAAAGAAGTTCGGGTGCTATTTATATGCATAAATAATTCTTCTTGAACTTAATAAAAAATTGTGTTATATTAATATAGTATTTTTTAAAAAGACATGTGTATTTATAGCAAGAACAACGGAGGATGAAATGGAATTATTAAAACCGGTAAAATTAGGAATATTAGGCATGGGCACAGTGGCATCAGGACTTATTAACATTATGGAATTCAATAAAAACAAAGTACATGAAACCATACAAAGAGAGTTAATTGTCAATAAAGTTCTTGTTAACAGCCTTAATAAAAAAAGAAATATTAACTTGCCCGAAGAAGTTTACACAACCGATGCATATGAAGTAATAAACAGTGATGCAGATATAATAGTGGAATTGATTGGAGGAATTAATCCTGCTTACGAATACATCAAAGCAGCTCTTAATAATAAAAAACATGTTGTAACTGCAAATAAAGCTCTTCTTGCATCCCATGGAGAAGAACTGCAGCTATTGGCAGAAAAAAACAATGTTAAGCTTATGTATGAAGCAAGCGTGGGCGGTGGAATTCCCATATTAAACACAATAAGAGATAACCTTTCTGCAAATGAATTTGAATATATTTTTGGGATTATTAACGGAACAACAAATTATATTCTCACACAAATGACTGAAAATGGTCTGGATTATGGCCAAGCTGTAAAGGAAGCACAAAGGCTCGGCTTTGCAGAAGCTGATCCTTCTTCGGATGTTTATGGTGATGATGCGGCATACAAGCTGTCCATATTGTCTACCTTAGCATTTGGACAAAGAATATATGTAAAAGACATTCCAAAGGAAGGTATTACGAAAATATCCAAAGAAGATATAGAATATGCAAAGGAATTAGGATACAATATCAAGCTGTTGGCAGCCGGAATCAAAAAGGGAAACAAAATTGAGCTCAGTGTCCACCCTGCATTTATTCCCGCCTCTCACCCTTTGTCAACAGTTAAGAATGAATTTAATGCTGTATTCTTAAAAGGTAATGCGGTAGGCGAATTAATGTTCTACGGCAAAGGTGCAGGCTCCCTGCCAACCGGAAGCGCAGTACTTGCAGATATAATGCATATTGTAAGAAATGCAGACTCTTTAACCTTTAAAAATGAAAGCAAGAAAAGGTCAGTTATTTCAAACAAAGGTTTTAAGCAATATTACATCAATATGGAAGTTATTGATAAGCCGGGGGTTCTTGGAAGCATTGCAAGTATTTTCGGAAAAAATAACGTAAGCTTGGCTTCTGTGGTGCAAAGACAGAAAAACGGCAATGATACTGTACCCTTGGTATTTATTACTCATGAAGCAGAAAGAAAAAACATTGATGCTGCCCTTGAAGAAACTAAGAAATTTGAATTTGTTACAGAATTGGACAGCATAATAATCGTGGAAAATTTCAAGTAGATGGAGATA
>DNNJ01000018.1:10322-15303 GCA_003487955.1 Clostridiales bacterium
TTTCAAGTAGATGGAGATAAAAATCTTATTGAACACGGGAGTATAAACTGATATAATAAGTATGTTATTTGATGAATAAACCCATAAGGAGAAAATAATGAACGAAAATCAAAATAATATACAATATTATGATGATGAAATTGACTTAAGAGAGCTGATAATGGCTTTGTGGAAAAGAAAGAAAATAATAATAGCCTTTACCTTGATCGTTGCAATACTTGCAGCGTCATTCAGCATGTTTATATTATCACCCGTATATGAGACAAGTCTTGACATTATAATAAGTATGCCTGAAATTTACAACACCAGATACGGGGAGTACAAGCTTCCTATCACAACTAATGAGCAGTACATTAATTTGATACGCAGCAATGATGTTCTGATTAACACAATTAAAGACATGGGTTATGACTCTGAAGAAATAAGCGTTGATAAATTTGATAAAAGAATAAAAATAATAACGTCTGATGCTAAGGCTAACACGGTACAAAACATTTTTACGGTTACGGTTTCTGCAGATAACCCCAATGAATCTCATAAACTTGCACAATCCTTGTATGAAAACTATATTGAATTCATGGATGTAATGGTAAAAGAAAGAACCATCAACTATTATATAAATTATTTTAATGTTGAGCTGATATCTTTGCAAAATGAATTGGATGTACAAAAAGAAATCCTATCAAAAAATGAGGAGCTGCTTTCTCAAACTCCAAAAACAATAGATACTAAAACAAATATTGAAATTCAATCGCCCCTCAACGGTGACAGCGATTATATAATTCCAATTGAAGCAGCTAATCCTAATTATATAAAAATTGAAAATGACATTGTTCGAAATAAACAAAGCATAAACTCAATTGAGAGTGCAATTAAAAAGAACATGGAGTACCTTGAGGAGTTGGATGTTGAAAAACAGGCAGTCAATAAATACTATGAAACAGGAAGAACTGAAAAACTTATGACAAGTGTTATCGGTATTGTGGAAAATAATATTTATCTGGCTTCACCTCCTGTTGCTCCAACACAAAAAACAAGCCCTAACAATTCTCTTAATACTGTCATAGGTGCTGTGCTTGGAGGTATGATTGGAGTTATGACAGCATTATTCATGGAATATTGGTATAAGAAAGAAAGCAAATAAATAAAAATAGCTCTATTTCCTTAGGGCTATTTTTTTAATTTTAACTTAAATGCAATGAATAAATACCTAAGTCTTGCTCCATGGTGCCCGGCACCACCATTGACATATATGTTATACTAAAACAAATAATGAAATGAAGGGTATGCTGATGGATAAACGGAAAATAAAAATAATAAAAAATGGTCCTTATAAGATTACAGGAAAAGTCCCATTACGCGAAAAAATAATTGTTCCAAAAGGTAATCAATATGAATACAGGGATGGGAAAGAATTGCCGGATACCGACGGTTATTTGCTTTGCAGATGCGGTCACTCTAAAAAACATCCTTTTTGTGATGGAGCCCATAGTAAAATTAAATTTGACGGAACTGAAACCGCTTCAAAAAAACCGTTTAAGGAACGTGCTGAAATATTAGAGGGACCCGGTATTAACTTATTAGATGACGGCAGATGCGCTTATGCCAGATTCTGTCACAGAAACGACGGGGATGCATGGGAACTGACAGAAGAATCTCATGATGAGCATCTAAGAGAAGAGGCAATCATTGCAGCTAAGGAATGCCCTGCAGGAAGACTGCTTGCCGTAACCAAAAACAACGAGGATATTGAACCCGAATTGGAGCCTTCTATTGAAATACTGCAAGACGAAGAATTAAATGTCAGCGGTCCTATTTACGTTAAAGGTTATATACCTATAGAATCAGCCGATGGAGAAGTATATGAAGTAAGAAACAGACAAACACTTTGCCGCTGCGGAAAGTCCAAGATTAAACCATTTTGTGATTTAGCCCACGTTAATGCAAATTTTAAGGATAATAATTCAGACGATAAAAAACATTAAAGTTTACACTCGTATTATTAACAAAAGTAAAGGTTGGACATATAATATATCGTAGTCGATAGTTTGTACTATCAACTACGATATTTATGTAAAGGGTGAAAATTGATTTATGGACTGTCCGTTTTGCTGTTTATTAAAAAATTATGTAGGACAATATTTAAGAATTGGCTTTGTATGCAATTGCGATACAAATGATCATATTTACAGAGATGGATATATTACAAGATTCTCATTTTGTGACAACGTTATAAAATTGTTTGATTCACCGACTAATGGCCAGGTAATATTTACCGGCTGCTGTGATAATATTTTTGAAATATATTTATTTGGTAATAACACACCGGGTGCAGCTGCAGAGCCAAGTGATATTACCGACATAGCAATGATGGTGGAGCAAAGGCGCAGCTTATTGAAATCTGTACAAGGAAACTTGCAGGAGGAGGAGACGGCGCATGAATAAGCATATAGACGATTGCAATATTTGCAAAACATTATGTGATTACAGGGGAAGATTGGTGTTTATCAAATTCAAATGCCCGACTTATTTCGGTACTGCAGGCAGAATTTTAGACATCAGAAATAATCTTTTAATATTAGAATATATTTATGGCGGTATAAGCGTAACCTGCTGTGACAATATATGCTATGTCTTACCTGTAGCAACAACTGCAACAACTGCAGCAGCAGAATAAATAAGTTAATTCCGGCAGAAATATCTTCCGGAATTTTATTTTCCATAAAAGTAACCTTAAGATGTGTAAGTGGAGAAAAAAAATAGGATAAACGCTAAAGGGCTGTTCTAAGATTTTTATACTGTTAACAGCAGTCATACTTTTACGATAAGCTAAAGGCGAAATTGCATTTAAAACTTTTCTTTTATCATCATAGCAATTTGAATTGATAACTTTATTGGCAGTGCAGGCTTTTTCATTTGATTTAGATCTCCGGTAATATATAAATCCTTATTTGGATAATAGAAAGCAAATGAACCTGTGGAGCTGGAATGACCCTTTAGCTCACCTTTTGCTTTGAAGAAAGTAGTCAAACCGCCTAATGGAATTCGCATATACCCGCTGCCATAACAAATCGGCCACATTGCAGCCTGCAGCTTATTAAACAATGACAACTCATTAAGAATAGAAATATCAAATAATCCCCCGCCGAAAAATGCTTTAAGAAAAATCATCATCTCACGTGCGGTTGTTATACACCCGCCGCTTCCTTTGCTGCTTATGACAAACTTAGGGCGATATATAGCTTCATCCCCGTTATATATAACAGGCACAAAGTCATTTTCACTTTCCGGAAGATATGTGTTCTTTAACCCTAATGCCTCAAATATATAATGGCTGTATGCATTACTTAATGACTGGTTAGTAATTTTTTCTATTATTTCTCCAAGAATATCAAAATTAATATCTGCATAATATGCTCTCTTTGTTGTGCGGGGTGCAAAGTGTGGACTTAATTTTTGGGTTGCTCCAATTGACTCAAGTAAAGTATAAGAGCAATCCTCATTAATAAGACGATTTTTATAACTGTTGCTTCCTTCCTCATATATATCAGGCAATCCGCTGATTTGATACAGCAAATCAGATAATGTCAATTTAAATGAATATTCCTTACCTTTATAGACATGCAGCCCTTCCATAACAGAATTATCAAAGTATTTCATGATTTTATCGTCAAGGGACAGCCTGCCTTGTTCCTTTAATATTAAAATACAGGTAGTTGTAAGCATTTTTGTAATACTGGCCATTAGCAATGGAGAATCTATACCTTTTCCGCCATATCCTTTACTGAATGAAAATTCTCCATTAGTGTTTTCTACAAATACTACTGCTTCATGAATTTGATTAGAAGCAATCATTTTATTAATACTTCTTTCAAGTCTTTGCGATAAATTTGTATTCATTGTTCTCCTTTCACTATTCATTATTCCCCTTAATCAACAATTCCCTCCTTAGTTTAGCTGACATTATTATGTCATCAGCAGTACAGGACAAAGTTTTCATCACATCTTCTTGTTTGCGTCACAGGCTTTAACCTGCTTTGGCAAATATGAATTATAGACTAATTAACATATTTTGTCAATATATGATTTCCCCGTTTTTTCCCGAAAAGATCGATAATTGAAAATGAAACCTGCAACCATTAAGATTTCAACATCAAGAATAAGTTTGCATGTTCTCTTTCTTGTCATTCGTGCGGCAGATTTAAAAGAGCAAGTCAGCAATCCGCTTTACATTGGCTTTTACAGCTTCCATATCTATCGTCTTATACTCGCCGTCCTCATACAGTATCCTTCCGTCCACAATTACTGTATGCACATCCGAACCCTTTCCGCAATAAACAACAGCCGATACCGGATCGTTAAGCGGATAGTAATGAGGCTTTTCCAAATCAATCAGCGTCATGTCCGCTTTCATGCCAGGCTTAAGCTGTCCGACCTCTTTAAGTCCCAATGCCCTTGCTCCGTTTACCGTTGCCATCTTCAGTGCATCACATGCTTTGATACCTACGCTGCCCTCAAATACGCCCTTGGATAAAACCGCCGCTAAATAGATTTCCCTCATCATATCCAGAGCATTATTACTGGATGGACCATCGGTGCCGAGTCCAACGTTGATTCCGTTTCCTATAACCTTTGCTGCTCTCATAACACCGCTTCCTAACTTAAGATTACTTGCAGGATTGTGAATAATCGAAACCTGATGCTGTTTCAATATTGAAATATCTTCATCCGACAAATGGACTCCATGAGCTGCTATGGCGGGCAAATCAAAGACTCCCAAATCAGCTGAATGGCGCGTTGGTGATTTACCGTAGGCACTGATGCAATTCTTGTTTTCATTTATCGTCTCGGACAAATGGATATGTATTCCTGCACCTATTTTTCCGGCTAACTCTGCTGTTTGCGACAGATACTTTGGCGTACAGGTATAAACGGCATGAGGACCGAAACGAACCCTGATACGTCCATTGGCAGCATTATG
>DNNJ01000042.1 GCA_003487955.1 Clostridiales bacterium
TCCTGAGTTCGAATCTCAGCGGGGGCCCACTCTTTTTGTTATTCTTGTTTTCTGATTATAAGTGAGTATAGAGCTTCTTCTCGAGTGCTTCAACTCTTGCTTCAAGGTTAGATTTTGCTTCTTATGGTTGTGTAACTTTAATCTCGCCATGAGCCGTTTTTCGGAACGGGTATAGGTGGTGTGCATTATGGGTTGGTTAACACATTAATGATACATGTTCCCGTCCCTATGAACAATAGGATAGTGCCATTTATTTAAATAGAACTGAGAAAATAATAGCATCCATACAATTTTGGTGTGAATTCTACGCATAAAAATGTCTCTGAATTAATAGAGTTGCTTATAGTTCAGTTTTTAACAATATCAATAAAAAAATACTTTACTTTTGTGTTAGCGTTGCATGTCCTGGGGCTGCTAATCTTCAGAATGGACAGAAGATATATTTATAAAGGATTGCTTTTGAGGATATAAATAAATCTCTCGATAATGCTTCCTATGCCTTACATGCTAATTTATTTATACTTGTTAGTGTTTTAATTAATTATGGATCATTAGAGATATCATTACTGTTGAAAGTGATTACTTTTCAAAGTCCTGAATTATCTTCTTTTTCAGAAAGCGAAATATGATACACTTTTGTAATCACATTAGGAAATCTTTACAGGAGATTATGTGCTATGTCAACTAATAAAGAAACAAAAATAGCCAATTTGACAAAATTAAAAGCTGTAGTTGAAATGATCGAAGAAACCCCAGATGACAAGACGTTACATACGCTTATTGTAGAGCTTAAAAACTTATCAAAGAAACAATATCCTGTAACCGATGATGTTATCAGAGAACATTTTGGATTTGAGCCGGCAAAAGAAATAGATAAGGATACCCGAAAGACATGTGTCTACTATACTTACCATGTTTTAAAAGATAGTATTAACTATGGTATAAAGACAGTTGCAAGAATTAGGGGAAATAGCGTTATCGAAGGCGTGAATCCAGATTACTCTGGAATATTTAAAGATGTAAAGTGGATGATAACGGAAACTAGTTTACGCGCGCCTAAATTTAGAGGTAGTGAAGGTCTCCTATATAATGAATAAACCCAAACAGTGTGCTAGCTGATACGGTGTTCTGACCATCTCTTGTATATCTGCTTGTGCGGTTGTGTAGCGACTCACAGGATGGGGATTCTGAGTTCGAATCTCACAGCGGGCCCGCTTTTATTTATATTTGTCATTGTTTTCTTTGTATCTACAATCTCCATTATTAAATACGTTGGATAGATTCATAGATTGTTTCCTGAACTTGAAAACTATTGGAAATTTGTAGTTTGAGGGCAACAAAGCACGAAAAAAACGGTAGAATCCGGAGTGAAGTAGGCATAATAAAAGGTGAAAGCCGAAAGTGCAGGCTTATTTTTTCTCGGTCTCGAACTTTGATATTTCTAGGAACCAGTAGCCTCCCCTCAAGACAATTTCACTCTCCATGATTTTTATTTTGTTTTTGAACAATGGACCATCGATAACAAAGGTATGGAACTCTCCGTTTTCACCACAGGGATCGATTGAAGGATTGTGCTTTTTCAGGTCGCATATGAAAGTTTCATCAATACTTCGGCCCAGCCACTCTTTCCCTAATAAATCGGCTTTAACGCTTAACAGAATCACCTCAAACCCCGAATCTATGAGGTCATTCATGATTTGCTCGGAATTCCTCTGCCAGAGTGGCATTATTAACTCGAGGCCCAGCTCCCCGCATATCCTGTCTACAAGATTCTTGTGTGTCTCGATATGCCCGAAAACTGCCCCTTCTATTTTCTCCCTGCTATCCCTTAAATTACGGACCGTTTTTTTGAATTCGTGTTCATATGAAATAAAGTCCTTTTGGACAAGAGGAATTCCAAGAGCTTCAGCTTGTGCATAAAGTAGGTCAGGATTGATGTCATGGGAACTGCGCCTCTGGATTTCTCTGAAGTTCAGGAGGTAGGAGACCTGAAACCCTTCCGAGATTGCTCCGTAACATGCAAGGCAACCATCCTTTCCTCCTGTCCACGAAACAACCGCTCTGCCTTTATCTTTCTTGTTTTTATTGTTCTTGCATTTATCATTCCGAGTTGAAATGGGTTTGGTGGTCATGTCCTATTATACATGCATAATTTGAAAAAACTTTTGTATTTTTCATCGGCTCTCTGCCAGCATGCTCCTCAAAGTCCCTCACCGCAAAAATAAAATGATAACTCCTCGATTAAACTCGCTCATAACCTTTTCTATTATTCAATATATCGGGCTTTAGCTTCCCCAAGTATAGTGACTGCAGTTTCGAGGCCTTTCCAGCCAATAACCTTCACGCTTTTGCCCTCTAAAGCCTTATATGTTTGGAAAAAGTGAGTAATTTCTCTAAATAGATGAGGTGGAACCTGCTCAACTGTTTCTATATGATTCCAGAGAGGATCACTCTTTGGAACACAAAGAATTTTTTGATCTCTTCCTTTATCGTCTTCCATATCAAACAGTGCAACAAGGTGCACATCTATTACGCATCCCGGAAATGTGGGTTCCCACGTTAAAACCATGGCATCTAAAGGATCACCGTCAAGAGCCAGAGTGTCCGGGAAAAATCCATAATCACAGGGGTATACCATTGAGGAGTAAAGCATTCTATCGAATTTAATCACTTTCTTTTCTTTATCATACTCGTATTTGTTCCGGCTTCCTTTCGGAATCTCGATAAGTACACTTTCAACCTGTCGTTCAGTAATGTCATCACTCCCTAATTATTCCTGTTTATTAACAAATTGCATTTTAATGATTTCAACTATTTATTTGCTTATAGATTAAGTGTCCTGACAGTGTTATAGTATTAAAACATAACCTCATGTGATTAATTTTCTTTAGATGAAAGAAGAAACATTCAGGTCTACGTCTTATTACTGGCTTATATCCAATACCGCTTCATAGAATACGAAAAACAAAAGCGATAGTTGAAGCTCTTATAGGAAATCTTACTATTCGTAGATGCTCAAAAAGTAGATAGGTTCATTCAAAATCTGATCAAAATCATAAGTTTCATGAACCTTAAAATCTCAAAAATGATGAATAAAATTGAGAAAAGTTATAAAATTAAAACAAAAAGGAAACATAAAAAATTACTTTCCTTTTTTATTTTGTGTTTTTACAGATCTGCACAATGTAGTAGTTAGTTGCGAAGTGTGTTGTTCTATTCTTATCAATTCCAGATGTTATATTATGCCTACCCACCAGTCCTTTATGAGTTGGACGACCTACCCAGTTTTGATCCCATACCTTAATTCCGGTTATTTTGCTTTTTGAATCCTTAATATATTCTCTAAATATTGCCGTATGCCCACGATATTTATAAGTAACTTCCTTAGTATTTTCATCTATAATTTCATCAAATGTTGCTATCACTGTCCCTGGCTTTACATTTCCAGAAAATACAACATTTTGACCTCTAATCCATTTGCTGGTTTGTACAGTACTTCCACTTAGAGCCTTTGCAAAACTGACACATTCTCCCCAATATCCTGAGGAGCCTGCGTAATCAGTCATGGTTAACGCTTTGGTATCCCCTACCATTACAAGTTTTTGATGTTTGGAGGGTACATCAGGGAAATATAAGATTGGATGTGTTGCAAAATCCCCTCTTTGTAACTCAAATAATTCGCTGCCTGTTGAACCATATTTTACCCATTTTCCTTGCTGTAAGACCAGTAGATTATTGTTTGTTATCTTTAGCTCCTGTGCACCTTCTGTCACTTTTATATTAGATTTTGTTGTCGTATCGCTGCCTGCAGTATTGGAGATTTTTTTGTCAGTAAACTTCACTTTCAAAGGTGCTTTCCCCGAGGTAGGGGAAGCCGAAAAAGCAGCAACAGAAGATTTCAATGGTATAAGAGGCAAATAGTCAACCGAACCAGAGTCATCTAATCTATAGGGTTCGTCTGCAAACCCATCTCCGTTATTATCGTAATGAGTCTGTGAAAAGCCATTGCCTGAGGGAGTTGCCCAGTAGTTACCACCCAGATAAGGACCCCCTACAATATTTATTCCTACTGTTTTAGTAGTGTTAAAAATACTTCCAGTTCCCTCAGGAGAATTTACGTTTACAGTGTTGTTAAAATTATTATTGGTAATTATACAAAAAGCATCAACAAGAAATAACCCATTATCACAATTTATAATTCTATTTCCACTGATGGTTACGGTTTCAGACATAATATCAAAGACAGATATCCCAGTTCCACAGTTGGAAATATCATTATTGAGAATGTTTTCGCTTCCGCT
>DNNJ01000168.1:0-3072 GCA_003487955.1 Clostridiales bacterium
GATACCAAAAATATATTGCGCTTAATGCTTTCAGCACCCTAGCAAGGGTGTTTTTTATACTCTTTAAATGCTGCGGGTGCATGCCGCCATTTTAGCCTTGAGCCCTGCTGGCCTAGTAAAGGCAAGTGACGAATAAATAAAGAAATCACAGGGTTTATGATATGCAGGGATGCTTGGTTTGGAAGACGGTAGAACCTAATGAACTGGAAAAGCGTAGTGAGGATCTGGGCAGTGGATGGGTTGATAGGGAGAAATGTTGATAATATTACAATTTTTAAGGATGGAAATATGTGCTATAATTTTCATATAAATTAAATAATTTGCTTAATAAGTGTAGCAAATGTCTATAATACGAACCTAACACGAAGTCAGGATGATTTCGGTTATAGTAATTATAGGAAGTTTGAATAAGGTTAAATTATTGCTATAATCTCTTTAATAGGAGGCATGAAATGTCTGCTTATAAGGATATTTTTCAACAAATATTTGATAATTGCTATAAAATCGGAAATGAAACATTTGAACATGACGCTAATGACTGGCAAGCACGTGAATACGCCTTTGTATCTGATTATGAATTTTGGATAAGTTTGGTTAGTAACTGTAATAGAAAGGAAGCCGCATTATATAATTTTGCCTTACGAGAGTACAACGTCGGACAAGTATTATTAACGCAAGGTTTTTATAAACAGGCATTTCAATCGCTACGTTCATTTCTTGAAACCACTTTATTCGCACTATCCCTATCAACAAATGAAATAGACCTAAATCTATGGTTAAAAGACAGGTGCGACCTATATTGGTCTTCGATTATAGATTTGGACAGTGGAGTATTTTCCTCGGATTTCTTTACGGCATTCTGCCCCTTGCTTATAGAGTACAGAGAAGAGTTTAGAGAAATTGCCAAATGTGTTTATAGAGAATGTTCCGAATATGTACATGGTAATTATGGTGCTCAAAGCAGTTTACCTTTGTGCAATTCATTTGATGCTGATGTATTCGAAAATTGGCACAATAAAGCAGAAATTATACAACGTATTTTAACGATGATGCTTTTCGTTCGTTATAATATAATCATCACCAATAAATCTGATTTGGTCAATGTTGAAGCGATACTAATTCATCATGTTGGAAGTCTACCTGAGTTCGAAATTATCCTCACAAAGAAATAGGAGTACACATATGGCTATTTATATTCGCACAGAAGATATCAAGTTAGATGATATACCCAAACTATATGTTGAAATGCAACAAGACAAAGAGTGCATTACAGCGTTGAAAGGTACCTCTCCTGTCATTATTGTTGGAAGTCGAGGAGTCGGGAAATCTTTTTTATTAAGACTAGCGCAATATGAACAGCTGGAGTCATTTTCAACGGAAAAAGTATTCCCTGTCTATGTTACGTTGCGCAAGTCGTCCTTAATACATACTAACGATTCGCAACAGTTTTATCATTGGATGCTGGCTCGTATTTGCCATGATATTTTACGTTCACTGAGCTTAAAAGGGTTGCTGCAAACCATAACAAGTTCAATCAGCATGTTGACCGGAATTTCAGAAAACCGTATTGAAAAAACTGCAATTGAACAAATCATGGATGCTTATGAAAATTCATGGCAGTACCCCACCGAGGATATTGATATTTCCGCTTTGCCAACAATTGATGATTTTGTTGAGTCAATAGAGGACTTATGCAAAACTCTAAATATTGATAGAATCAATTTGCTTATTGATGAGGCAGCCCATGTCTTTATTCCAAACCAGCAGAGACAGTTTTTTACTTTATTCCGCGATATGCGATCGCCTTATATTACCGTTAATGCTGCTGTTTACCCTGGCGTGACGATATATGGCGATACATTTCAAGCTAGTCATGATGCTACGATGATTGATTTGTATCGAGATATCGCAGATAAAGATTATGTAAGCATCATGACGGAATTAGTAAAGAAACAATCTAGCAGTGATATTATGAATCAAATATCGCAAAACCGAAATAATTTTGCTCTATTAGCATACTCCTGTGGAGGAAACCCACGTCATTTACTAAAGACCATTATTCAAACAGGCAAATTAAGTGCGAACAATGTCAACAACACAATTCGTAAGTATTATCGGAGTGAAATATGGTCAGATCATTCGCAGCTAGCTGAGAAGTATGAAGGATTACGGCCAATTATAGATTGGGGAAGAAATTTCATTGAAGAAAAAGTATTACCCGAAATTGTCTCCAAGAATGATAAGTTTATTGAAGACGGTATTACTTCAAGTTATTTCTGGATTCATAGAGATGCTCCACATTTGGTAAAAGAAGCATTGAGAATACTTGAGTACACTGGCATTATATCCGGTCATTCCCAAGGTATTAAAGCTAGTCGTTCAAACATTGGAACTCGTTATTGCGTGAACTTCGGTTGTCTTTTGTCTCTGGAGGATAGAGCAACAACTCGTGGGATTGATATTGCTGAAAAACTATCAATTAAACGAATGACTGAATTCGGTATGAATAATAGCGCATTTGAACCTCTTAGAAAATCAGGACTTTCTGAAAATGATATAGATTTGTCAATGCAACTTAAGACACAATTGGAAAGGTCTATTGACATATTAGATTTGACCCCATGGCAGAAAGAAAAATTGCATGGAGAAAAATTACATACAATTGGTGATGTGCTAAGAGCGTCTGAAAGCGATATAATGAAGGCATATTATGTTGGAGGTGTTCGAGCAAGGCAGATGAAGAATTCTGCTTATGCGGCAATCTATGAATACCTTGCTGGATAAATTGAATAGCAGCTAGCATTTAAACAGGATTTTTTCTTTTTGATTCCGTAGTCTTATACCCGTTTAATTATCAACACTACAAAAAAACAGTGTAATATTATCCATATAATCCAACCATACGGCAGATTTTAGAACTTCTCATTATGTTATAACCCACTATTTATACTGAATTGTGAGCTTCCCAGTATCCATAAACCACTCCAAAGTAAAAAAACGAAATTTCCTTGGCACCCTGCGGGGTGTTTTTTTATGTCTGTTTTTAAGAATGTAAAGATATTCAAGGCCGGC
>DNNJ01000168.1:3464-3585 GCA_003487955.1 Clostridiales bacterium
AAGGGCGGGACAGTTTTGAGGCACTTTGGGACTGGTTGAATGGGCTGAACGACGAGAAACTGGATAGTTTGCTGGCAGAGTTTGAAAGCCGGAAAGTCTGGAGGCAGCGGATGAAAACAAG
>DNNJ01000236.1 GCA_003487955.1 Clostridiales bacterium
GAATATCCCATTTCATCAAAGCTTCCTATCTGGGGGATTACATTGTATGCTATCTGATGCTGGAATGTATTTATTTCTGCATCTTTGCCTTCACTGAGAGCCTTAATCTGCTGGTCCAGCTCTCTTATTCCGTTGACTCCGGCACCTGATACTGCCTGGAATGTAGTAACTATCATTCTTTTTATTTGAGAATATTTATTAAGCTCATTTATTGCAGTTAATGCTATGGTTGTTGAGCAGTTTGGATTCGATATTATTCCATTATGAGCTTTTACATCTCCTCCGTTAACTTCCGGTACCACCAGCGGAACATCGTCATATAATCTGAATGCACTTGAATTATCAACTACAACTGCACCTGCCTTTACTGCTGCAGGAGACAATTTTTCGCTTATATCATTTTCAGCGGCACAAAGAACTACATCAATATTATCAAAAGATGATTCTGTTGCTTCTTCTATTGCATATTCTTTTCCGTTGAATTCAACTTGACTTCCCGCACTTCTTTTGCTTGCCAGCAATTTTAAATTATTTATTGGAAAGTTTCTTTCTCCCAATACTTTCAGCATTTCTTGTCCTACTGCGCCGGTTGCTCCTAATATTGCTACATTGTATTTCTTCATATCGTCCTCACCTTCTGCAGGTGTAACCTGCTTTAAAATATATAAAGAATATTATAACAATAAATTTCAGCTTGTCAAGCTTTTTGTTTTATTTTGTGTATATCTTTCACGTACACTAATCTTTATTTTGTAAACACCCTTTGAATATTACCTTATCAAATCACTTATATTAAAACAAACAGAACGATTTTTTTATCGTTCCGTTTTATCATAAGATTTTTTCTGGCTGCGCCTTCAGAATGACAAATTTAAAAATAATCTCTTAGTTGCCGTCTGTCCTGTGAAAGCCTGCTTTTATCTTCCAGATATTCAGTTCTTTTATTGCTTGCCATACAGCATCGTCTTTTTCAATTATTTCTGTTGTGTCTCCGTTTTTGACTTCAATTTTATAGTATATGCTTACATTTGCTTTATTGTTGTCATTTGCATCTATTTCATAGCCATAAACCTTGAAGTTTAACAGCTTAATATTATCTTCTTCCTGGAATTTTACGAATTCGTCAAAATCCTTCACTCTGTCTGCAACGGGAGTCATTAAATATGTGTAGCTGTACCTGTTTTGAAGCATGCCGGTTAAATACTTCTCTGCTCCGTCAGCAGGTGATTTTTCTCTGTAATCCAGTTCTCCCTTATCCAGCGGATATGTGGCTGATTTTTCCTTTTCCGTTAACATAAAAGCATATGGGTCATAAACATTGCTTGGATTCCATATCATATATTCATATATGCCAAGCTCTTTGGCTGCAATTATTTGATCTCTGACCTTGTCGGGACCGTATACAATTCCCGCCCAGTCAAAATCCTGAATCCAAGGTCTTATAATTGGTGGTGTTTCCATGGAGGAATTTTTTTCGATTGCTTCTTCCATAGCTCCTTTTACAACCAAGTAAGGATGTGCATTAGGATTTTCCAGGTTGTACCATCCTGTGGAATAATGGCTTGGGTAAACCATGGGGCAAATATTATCCACGTGCTCCCCTATCAATATCCAGGTCTGACCTATATCTTCAGGATAATCGTCCCATGTCCTGGTAATGAGACCGAATACATCTGCACCTAAATTTACATTGTATGGCTCTAATTCTTTTTTTGAATATTCTAAAAAGTCAGCAATTGCTTCATCTTTATCTCTGTCATTTCTTCCCGGAAATTCGGCAATTTTATTGTATGTTTTAGCTCCGTCAGGGAAACGTACATAATCAAACTGTATTTCGTCAAATCCAAGAAGTGATGCTTCCTTGGCAATTGCCACATTGTAATCCCATACATATTGGTCAAAAGGATTTATCCATGGAATATTTCCGCTGTTAGGGTCAAGCCATATCCCACCGGACTTAAGTTGAATGGAATGCTCAGGACTTTTAACAGCAAAATTTTTATCCTTAAAGGCAACAATTCTGCCTATAGTATATATATCATATTCTTTCAGTATCTTTAGCATATTATCGATATCTTTTATTGGAATCGGTGTTTCTTTATTCATATTTTGAACAATTTCCACATTGCTGTTATAGGTTATGAAGCCGTTATCATCTTTAACATTTATAACTACTCCGTTTATTTCAGTGGCAACTGCTATGCCAATAATACGCTCAAATTTATTTGCTTTTTCGGCACTTTCAAACAATTCCCTTGCTTTTTGAGTATCCTTTTCTTCAAGTGCTTTAACATAAGCGCCATAAGCATCGATATTTTCTTTGTTTAACTCATTTCCTGCCGTGTGGCCTGTTGCATACAAGGCTTTAACTTCAACGCTCTTTTTATCCCTTTCTTCCCCTATAGGAATCAATGGGACATAGAATTCTCCTAACTGCTCTTTTCTTTGTTTTTCCAATTCTTCTCTTTCAGCAATTCTTTTTTCCAACTCTAATTTTGCTTTTTCTTCTTCCGATATTTCAGGCTCCGAATCTACAATTTCAGGGTCCTCTTGATTTGTGCCATCAGGGGGCAGGGGTGTATTTGCATCTGCATCTGCGGATTCAGTACAGGATGTCAATAACACTGTCAGTAATAATAATAAAATTGCATATTTTGCTTTTTTAAACATAAATCCTCCAATAAAAATTAATAGGTGCAGATGACACCTCTTTAGTATATGGTATTAATTATTAGCCTATTTACCATGATTAATTTTAACATAATCTATTTTTATAATCAATGGATAATACAGGTTTTTTCATTTTTCGACAATGGAGCATCTTCCTTATGTAAAATCAATTTTTATTGGTAAATACTTGTTTAAACACCAAGGATCAGGTAAATTTATGTCCCGATTTATAAACAGGTTTCTTGCCATGCACCCACCCCTGCATACAGAATAATATTTGCAATTTTCGCAGACCTTGTTCCCTTTGACATTTCTTAAGCTTTCAAATTTTTGCCCAGTTTCCCATATCTCTTTTAAAGATTTAAATTGCAAGTTATCTTCATTATTTTTTGATAAATCATCAGGTAAGAAGCCGCAAGTTAATGCATTGCCGCCAGAATCAAATACTATGTTTACTTTGCCTGCAAAACATCCATATCCTTCATAAGGATAAGTGATATCTAAAGGTTCAACTTGATTCTTATCTTTATTGTATACTAAACGCGTATCCCCCCAAGAAAAATCTAATGTAAACATTTCCTTGTATTGTCTATTCCATATTTTTTGGGTGTTTTTAATAAAGCTTGCATATTGTTCAGCCGTGAGGAAAATATCTTTGTTTTTTAAAACATTACCCGCAGGTTTTACCGGTCTTACTTTTAATCTGTCAAATCCAAAATCAGCAATTAACTCCAAAATTTTTTTTGTATTATAGTAATTATATGGGTTGACAGTTATAGAAGCAGCAATTGTAAAATCACAGTTTTCTTTTAAATATTTTAAATTTTCTTTTATTTTTTGTAATCCTTTAATGCCTCGTACTTTTTCATATTCTTCTTCATCAGCACCATCTATGCTGATTGAGAGATATTTTATTGACCATTTTGACATTCTTTCTACCAATTTCTTATCATTTAATAAAAGTCCATTTGTGAATACTTTTGTAATAATATTCCTTTTCAAACATTCTTCTACAAAATCCGGAAAATCACTTTGAATAAATGGTTCTCCTCCACCAATTAAAATTTCATTTACCCCTAATTCATACATTTGATCTAACATGCTAATTTTTTCAGAAAAGGTCATTTCCCTTTTTACATCACTGTTTTTTGTAAAACAATGTGTACAATTCAAATTGCATTTTGATGTGTAATAAAAGTGAACTCTTCCTGGAGCAGAAAGAGTATTTTCTTTAAATCCGGAATCAACCATTCTATAGTTAAGCTTATTATCTGATAAAAACTTTTCTTGTTTTAGAAAATCAATATCTTCTAAATTTAAAATATGTGATATATCTTTTTCATTTGTTTTCTTCAAATAGTTCAGAAGTTCATAAAATTCATCATCAATCAATATATTTGCGTCTTGGTTCCTATCATAAACTAAACCACCGAAAAATTCGTGACGAACTGTATATCTTTCCATTTAAATTACTCCTTTAATAGTCATGTATCTTTCCCTAAAATGCAATATCATCAAAATACTTTGGGCAAACAGTACACTGTTAACTTAAGTACAGTGCACTATAAACTTAAATACAGTACACTATAAACTAAACGAGAATTATCTAAGTGCACCATTTAAAACGGATAATTTTTTTGTCTGATAACTTGGATACTGCAGCTGAAAAAATATATTTCTTCTTCATTTTATCCACTTAACCAATAATAAAATTATAGGCTATTCCCCTTTCTTATTTTCAAAATTTGACTACTTATTCAGTGTACTGCTTGCCCAACAGTACTTTGTCATATAATTATAATACACGTTCTAAAGAAAACATTCATAAATAATTCTTTGTTCTTTAAAACTATTTTTCTTAAAAAAAGCAATTGATGATTTATTAAAGTTCCAAACTGCTGCCTCCATCCTCTGGCAATTATTTGCTTTAGCAATTTCTTTAGCCATATTCATCATTTTATCTGAATATCCTTTATTTCTATATTCTTCGTATAAACAAGTATCCTCAATCTGAAAAACAAAATTATCTTTAAACTTATTATCATCGACAATATGTTTTATTTTACACAACATTATACCAACTATTTTTTTACTGTCTTCTATCACTATGATAAATCTATTGGTCTCACATATATAATTTAAAAATCTCTTTTTTGTAATGTGTCTTGGGTGAGTTTTTAAAATATCACCCCGTTCTTTTCCGTGTATATCTGCTACAATATTTGATAATTCTAATACACTGTCTATATCTTTTTCATTTGCTAATCTCAAAATAATATTTTTACTCATATATCCAACCCTTTTTCCAGTCTGATTGAAATATATTCATCATAAATTGCATCTAAAAAAACAACTTCTTTAAATTTTGTAGATCCCGGCCTATATACTAATGAATCTGCATTTGATTTAGGAAAAATATTATCAGTATTTCCAATTGCATAAATATCATATCCTTTCACGGGGATTTCCGGGCATTTATTCCACATATAATGTGAAAAGTTTCTATTTTCACACACCAATCTATATTGAGATTGATAAATAATATCATTGTAAGCATCTGAATCCAATAATCTTGAATTTATACATTCATAATGGGGGTAATCTTCAATAGCTTTTCTTAGTATTTCAATTAATTTTTGCATTTTTTCTAAGGTATATGTGCTTTGATGCATTTGGTGTATATTGATTGATGATGGCTTGCAATACTCCATAATAAAATACAAATCTTCCCTAAATCCTTTTATATCTCTAAAGTCTCCTCTGCCCATATAACAAATCAAATCGTAATTAAAATAAATTCCGCTTTTTTTTAAAATCTTTGACATTACCAACAATTGTTCCTTGGATAAATAAAATCTGTTTTGCCATTTACATACATCTTGCTGCAAGGATTGAATTCCAACAGATATAAAACTAAATTTGTATTCTTTAAACAAATCTAAATGTTCGTTTGTTATTGTGTTTGGAGATGCTTCTATGCATTTCTTTTTAATCAATTTAAAGTTAGGTATTGAATCAAAGACTCTTTTCAATAATTTAGCCGGTATATACGTAGGTGTTCCACCACCAAAATATACCTCATCAAAAATTATTGATGATAATATATCTTGTGATTTTTTTATTTGAGGAATAAGCTGATTAACGGCATAATCATTAGCAACTTCAGGATTCCTTTCTCCAATTGATTTACAAATACAATACTTGCATTTACTTGGACAATATGGAGTATGAATGTATAAAACTTTTTTGTTGGTACTTTCTAAATACTTTTTCTTAAAATACTTTTCGCTATCTTCAACATTTGTTGGATATTCCATGATTTTGCTATCCAACTGATCAATCAACAACATATCAATCCTCCTTTTAATTTTTTATTAAAAAGAAATTCAGCTACTTCAAAGTCATACTCTGTATCAATATCTACGGACTCAAGTTCATTTGTCAATATTAAGTGATTTTTTGGCGAAATAATATTACTATAGTTAATCATATCTTTTTTTGATATAACATTTACAGCAAAGTTTAAGGCGTAGATATCCGGTAAATCCTGACTCCTAGGCTGCTTTTTAGGATTATAATTTAATGGTTCTCCATTTAAAAAAAGAAATTCTTTAATTAAATTAGCAGTATTAACTGATTCAACCTCAGGGTAATTCTCCAAGTAGAATCTTATTGCAACCTCTATAGTTTGATCACTTATTAATGGGTTGGTAGCATTACAATAAACAATTACATCGGAATTGCTGTTTTTAGCTATATTCTTATACACTTCACTCATAGAAACAGTCGGTAAAGCAAAGTATTGTTCTCTCTTAACTGCTTCACAGCCCATTTTCTTCGCTAAATTCAGCATAGTGTCATCATTCGAATTAACAATTATTCCATCTAACATTTTCAATCTTTTCAATTGTATAATTTTATATTCCAATAAACTCTTTCCTGCAAAGGACCTAATATTTTTGTTTGTTACCCGTTCAGATCCGGAGCGTACAGCTACTAAAGCTTTAATCATGATTTATCCCCTATCAATAGTAATATTACAATCTAACCTGCTATTTTCAAATGCATAATTTCCGCAGAATTTTACATCGAGTGATTCATCAATATTATTATATATTAAAAATTGGTCAACACCCGAAAAGAATGGCGAGTCTTTTTTTGCGTTTCTTTGTATAACTACATAATCAGGATTAAGCATATTAAAATTTTTTATCGATTCAAATGAAAGTATAATATTGTCCTTGAAATTTAAATCTTCTAAATTATTTACAATTTTTATCTTTTCTTTTTTCACGTTATTAATATGTGAAAAAATATCAATGATGTTTTTGAATTTTTCATCTATAAAAAGTATAACGTCACTTGATAATAATTTAATTAATAATATCATAAACCAAAGACTAATCATTTTATCAATATTTAACATGAAATGGCGACCGACAGCAATTTCGCTTTTTGTTAGAGAAGAAATTCGTTCATTGCCATTAGTTTCAATAGATATGCTTTTTCTTATAAAAAAGTCTGAAAATAAATGCAAAAATTCTATTGGAAAAACCTTCTCCAATACCATGCTGTCCGGAAAATATGTGCTAAAAGGAAAATCACCGTGTGGATGAGGTTTAATTATTAAAGATTCTTTTTCATTTAACATGTCAATCATAAGAGTATACGGAGCAATTAGCTCTTTACAATAAAACATTTTATCTTTTATTGCCCTTTCGGTGAGACTTTCCGAATTTGGTATCATAATTGTACTATTTTTCATTTTGTCTAATTCGCATAATTTATAGCAGCCTAATATTTGTTTTTTTAATCGAATATCTAAATTATTCAATTCATAGGCATAATCAACTTTGATTATTTCTCCCGGCAATTCATCATTAATCTTAGATGAATTATTATAAATATGTTCTTTACACAGTCTGTTATTTCCAATTATGCTGCCACTATCAATTGCTAATTCTTTGTATGCGGATGAAACACTATCATACTGATTTATACTAGCTTCTAATTTTCGTGTAAATAATTCGTTAGTTGCAAATTCCACAAAACGATATGGAATTTTGCGATAGAATAAATATAATCCAAAACTACAGTAGCCTCCACTTATTGACAAGTAAACTTCTGAAATATTTTCATGTTTGATATGGTTTTTCTTCAAAAATCCATCGAAATATTCAACAATACTAAATATGAGTTTTTCTTTATTTGTTTCCTTTGAAAATTTTTTATAATCAAAAATAATAACTTTAATAATTCCTTTGTTTTCAAAACTTTTTAAGCATTCAATTTGTTCTTTATCATTTGTTGAGGTTAAATAATATATGTTGTACCCGCTTTGTAGTCTGGATGTTAAAACTAAACATTGAGATAATGAGCCAAAATGATCTCCGCAAAAAATACAGATTTTGCTCATAGTTTCCTCCAGAAAATCACAGATGTCTCATTTTTAGAGGACTTTATTTCAAATGATTCATTATCGCTTAAGAGTAGTTTAATAACCATATTCAGCTGAGAACATTGTAATTGATAATCACTATATATAGTCCGAAACTTAATTGAATGATTAACACTCTTATTACATATATCCATATACTTTAAGTCAGGATTATCTATAATAATGGCCCCATTTTGATTTAACAATTTCATTAAAATTGAACAAGAAACATAATCAATAACAAAATCATGGGCTCCGTCTAAGAATACTAAATCAAAAAGGTTAGTGTTACCTCTATTAAAACATTTCTCCCAAATATTGTATAAACTCCATGCATAAGAATCATGCGTCAATTTTGAATTGCCATAAAGATGTAATTTGGGTCCGCTATCATACAAATATTCTAAATCATACTTTAATTCCTTGATTTTTTCATCGTAATCAAATATATAATACTCATCCTCATCATCTAAAATATTATATATTTCTTTTGAGGTCGCACCTATACCAATTCCTATCTCCGCAACACAAATCTTATTCAATTGCTGTTTTGTTTTTATTAATTCAGATACAAAAACATTGTCTGGATTAGAAATGTTTTCATAATATTTTTTTCCGATTTTTTCTATCATTATTCTATAACATATACTCCATCAGTTCTAATTAACTTTTGATTTTCTTCCGAAATCGAAAGTAATTGAAATAATTCTTTATCAGCAGTTAAATAATTAAATCCGCAATTTACATTATCCTTATTTTTTTCAAGTATAGCATTAAGCATTGTACTCACTCTTATATAAATATCATTCCAGTATGTTTCATTGCAGTTATCGAAAGTTGAATTGATTCTTGTACTTTTACCTTCATCTTCAACTATGTAATTATAAGCTGTTTGTATCACAACACACTGCGCCTTTTTAGATAATGCCCACTCTAAGAAAGAAGGGGCTTCAGAAATTACAGCCGGCGAATTTAGAAATTTAAGTCCAACATTTACCTTTCTATTTGAGATTAATGTTTCACAAAACCTTATTGTTTTATAAATATCTAATTGCATAATCATATTATATGATGCGGACGAAAATCCATTGAAAGACACCATTAATGAATCACATGTTTGCTCGACAAATAAAATTGCATCTAAATCTGCATTCCCATTTGTCTTTAAGTGAATCCAGTTATCCGGACAAACCTTTCTGATTTTTTCCATAAATTCCATTGCATCTTTTTGAATAAGTATTTCGCCGCCGGAAAAAAACAACCAGTAACATTTTATCTGTTTCAATAATGGCAATAATAAATCGTAGTATTGATATTTTTCGCTCCTATGTTGATCTTTCTGAAAGCAATAAAAGCAATTAGCATGACATAGACTGCTGACTTCTATAGTTATCATATTAAAAATACCTGTTTGACCTACACCAAAAAACGTATCATTTATCGTTTTTAATACATTAGAGTCAGATATATGACAAATCGGCGGAGTAATATATGTTTTGCAATCGGGATAAATTTTCCCATATCTATCGATATATAGAAGTTTAGGTTTCTTTACAATATAGTTTGGATGAGTTTCATATTTATAATTTTTCTTCATTTAATACTTCCTGCCTAAGTTATACTTCAGCTTCTGAATATCCTTGCTTTGTTGCTTTTTCAAACCAATAAATTGATTTATCAATATCTTTTTCAAAAATTTTCCCGTACTTATAACTGTCTGCTAAAATTAATTGTGATTCAAGATCGCCATTTGCAGCAGATAAAATCAACCATTTTTTTGCTTTTTTTATGTCCTTACCAACACCTCTGTCTCCAAATAGAAAATAACAGCTAATCATCTTTTGACTAACTGCGTCTCCATTTTCTGCTTCTATGTAAATATCAGAAAAAGCTTCGCCAAAATATTTAAATGATTCGTCATATTTTTCTTCTTTTAAATAAATAATTCCAATCCCATAATAGCATTTTGATATTTTTTTATTTATACCATCTAAATAGCATTTTTTGGCTTCTTGAATATCTCTTTCTACTCCTATTCCTTTAGAATAGCAAAGCCCTTTATAATATAAACTATCCTTTACTTCAATTACAAAGGCCTTTTCGTAATATTCATCAAATCCACCCATGTTTCTACCCCCGTGTCTATAATTGGATTTATTGTTATACTTCCTTAAAAAGGATAATACTAATTTATTATAAATCAAAGGAAAATAGTAAATTCAAATAATACGATCATTAGATTGAAACAAGGATATTATCATTATAATAACATCCAATCTTAAAATTGTCAAAAGCTAACATATTTTTTTCATTCTATTCATCTCCGTGATTGTATTCGAGATCTTCAACAACCGAATCCGGTATTGTATCCGAAATGCCGACAGCAAACTTCAGGCAATACGTAACATCCTCGATGATTTCATCAAGCCAGCCTTTATATCGTTTATCTGATGCTAATATGGCTGCGTGTTTATATAGTTCATCGATTTTTTCCTTGTATACTGACTCATCTGTAATCTTGCCTGAAACAACACGACTTATTGCAATTGACCTGCATTCCTTTTGAACCCGCATAATCTGTTCTCTTAACTCAAAGTTTTCAAAAAAAGTAATAAATGTATGGGGAGGCATAATCTTAAAACGCGCTAATTCACGTTGAGCAATTTTCGTGTTGCTTTTTTCATCGGTACCGTCTTCTAACAACCCGATGGAATTCAAGTAAGCAGCTATTCCTTTCTCCACACTTTGTGAACTGCCTAAAGACTGCCTAATACTTGTATAGTATTCAATAAAAATATCATATACCGTTTTCATTGTTACTACCTCCTTTTTCATCCCGCAGACTGTCAATTATGTCATCCGCAGTAAATTTGCAGCGCAAATCTCCAGTCCTGTTGTAAGCATCAATGTTAAAATTCAGTGTTTCCCACGCTCCCGGAATGCTGCTCATTTCGTCCACTCGCTGCTTTAATCCATCAATATCTCCTCCAAAATATGCCTTAGCGATTAATTCATCCCCTAAGATTTCTCTTAAATTTACTGCCCACCCTACTTCTTGTGAATAACTGTCAAAATCAGGGTACTCGCCCCGTTCCTGCATTTGCTCAATAGTGTACAGTTCCGTAAATCCTTCATTTAGGTACCGGTTATAATGTTTATAATCAATACTTTCAGATTTGCCGTCGATAATCTTTTCGATATTTTGTACTTTATGAATACCTGATGTCAAGTCTGTTTGTGAAATCAGTATATTGCTTTGACCGGCATCTTGAGCACATACTTTATGATCCGAGTCCTGATATGAAAGATCATGCATTGTTTCATGAGTAGCCGTGTGTTTTAACCTCATAATATCATTGCAATCCCTGATGCATATCTTACCGTCAGGAAAATCTCTCACTCCGACTACTTTATATAGACCCACATCCGGAGCTATTTCAGTTATAAAATATGGCTCATTGTAGATTTCCGTTTTGTTGCTCCCGAATTCACTGCTCATCCGTGTAATATTCTTTTCATCAAAGCAGTCCCGGTACTTAGTGAGAATAGAGCGCTGTGTTTGCAAGGAAGCTTTGTCCACGCTCAGTTTCTTATTATGATAATCGTAGATTTTGCTTCTGTTAAGCTCTTGTTCTGTTTTGGAGTTCCAGTGATGGTATTCCTTTTTTTGTAATACAGCCTCTATTTTCTCATTGTATTCTTTGACAGAATGACAGGGTGCTTCTATTTTATTTATTTCATTTTGTTTTTCTTGTGATTTAACATCTAAGATGTTATCATTTGTAGATTCAAATTTGCATAATCTTTCTCTTTGCATAAAACGTCTCATTTTCACCTTCCAATCTTATTGATGCTTTTTATGTATTCATATAAATGCTGTCTTTTGATAAGGTCGTTTTCCTTAGATAATTCAGCAAGCTTGCCCGCCAGACATATCTTTGCAGTGTGCTCTAAAGGCTTAAGGCTTTTACTTTCCATTGCCTGAATACAGGCAGTTATTGATTGATGATTATATCCATTTGAAGATATGTAATTTTTCTCAAATTGAGTAATCTGATTTAATTCAATCAAGCTGCACTGATCACAGAACAAGCAGGCTAAGTTAGTTTCGGTATTTTTCTTTAATTTTCCGTCAATACGGACTTTGCACACTTCACTGATTTGAGGAATTGTAATAATTGCCTGTCCCACATCAAGTTTGTTTAGCAAAAAAGCTTCATAATCTTTAAGCGACAAGGAGCGTGCAATTGTATTAATGTCTTCACCTTCTCTTATATTGTGAATGATTTTGATTCCTGTGTTTGCCAATGCGGCACTTGATATCTTAGAGGGTCTTTGGTCAACGATTATAACTCCCGTTCCGTATGCACTTACCTCAGCTAATATATTTGAAAAATATTTGGAACACTCAGCTGCATTTTGAGAAACTGATTTCATTTCTGAGTTTGGCAATATATGGTGAGCTTCTTCAATTACTAATAGACGTCTTAATTTATTCTCCATTTTACATTGACGTGAAAATTCATTTGCTTTTATCGCTATTAATGATGCTGCAAAAGGCTTGTTTCGGTCAGAAAAGTCATCTAATTCAATAACAGCGGAAGATGAATACATTTCACGTATACTTGTGTTTTCTCGAGTATTCAATGATTGCCCCGCTTGGCGAATAAGCGATGAAATACGTATTTGAATTACACCTCTCATATTATTTCTAACTTCCTCACCATAACCAATGCTGTCGATGCATTCATCTAGATACAATAACATATCGGACAGTATGGGATATTCCAATTCAACATCTTTACGTACTCTCTTTGACGCATCCCACCCTTTCTTTTCATAACAAAGATAAACAAGGGCTGTAATTATTTGTGGTATAGGATCTGTCCCGTCAAACAGGGTCATAAACGCTTGTATTATACTTTGAATGTGAAAATCAAGTATGGTATTTTCCTCCGGCTCAAATGGATTTATTCTCAGTTCTCTTGCATCCATGCCGGCTGAATAAACTTTCATGGAGCTTAAGTTCTCACAGCCCAAAAGCTCCCAATATTCTTTTTTTACAGCTTCGATTACAATGAAAGATATGCCGTTTCTTTGTGCTTCCGATAGTATTCGTTTCACGGATGTTGTTTTCCCGTATCTTGTTGTACCTGTTACAAATGCATGCTGTCTAAAACTATCAAGGGTTGCTTCGTATTCCAAATTATTGTCTAACTTGCCAAAATTAAACACTCCGTCTGAACTTGGATGTGCCGACGGGTATAAATCAAATGCGCCTGTAGAGATTGAGCTTTGCCCTAAATGATTTACAAAATAACCTGCATGAGGATATAATGGCAAGGTTAATAAACTGCTTGCAATATCCAGCTCTGCAATATTTAATAATGTTTGACTGTATATCCCTCCTAAATTCTTTGACCCCAAAAAGGCTGTAGGCAGTGACCAAACAGAGCTTTTCACAATGGGAAAGTCTGTATCAAATGCCAGAGATACAGCGTTATCATCCTCACTTGAGCTGTTGCTTCTAAAGGCGGCAGCAATAACCGCTGCAGCCTCTCTATATGTTGACCTGTCAGCAGCGGAAACATGAAAGGCAACATGCCACAAACCATTAACCTGTCCTCGCTGCAGGCGCTTTTTTTCTTTATTCAATGTTTCAATTAATTCTAAAATATGGTGGTTATCATTATAATAATTCCTATTGCGGTTAGAGCCGATCGTCATTTCTGTTCTTGATACCCTTTGAAAACTATCGAGATATTCATTTATTTTGTAAAGCTCAGTTGCAATTACATCCTGTGAGATAGGAAGAGTCACAATGTTTATCAGAAAGGCTTTATGCTGCAAGCTGTTCATTATCATGTCTATAGTTCCGGGAGCAATTTTGCTGACGCCTGCAATAAACCCGTTATATGTCTGGATTGCACTTAATTCTTTACTATTTATCCACTCATTGTTTATTGAAGCAGAAAACATATTAACTTTAAGCGAGCTTTTCATTTGTTCTGCATGAGTGTGCTTTGTTCCATAAAAAACACTAATAAGCTCACCATTATTATAAACAGAAAAAGTCATGGGAATATTAAGCGCTCCGGCTGTACCAAGAATGTTCCCGGCAACATTAGATATACTGTTAAAGTTTTGTTCTTTTTCCTCAAATAACTCATAGCCTCTAATCTTATAATACATATCAATATTAGCAGTGGTGAAAACTTGGCTGTTAGAAAGTGTGCCGGATTTAATATCCCGCTTTGACAGATATCTTTTGGAATAAAAATCTGATACAAATTCAGAATCATTAAGTATATTATTAAATTCCTGTGTAATCCTGTTGGCCATGATACTCTCTCCTTTATGTTATTTCTTCTTAAAGAATCCCTTAATAAAATTCCAAGTAATACCGATGATGAACAACGTAGGCAAGAATGTCGATATGAGAGCAGTAATGCCGCTGCCTATTGCAGAATAATCCGCATTGATTAGGCTGTAAAGTATTGAAACAATTGCTGTCACAGCAATCAAGAAAAATGCACGTATTACCGACGCCGGTATATACGGTTGTATTCGTACATTGCTGTTAATTGAGTGATTAAATACACGTTTTGCAACTAATCTGCTTCCTTTTCTTTGGGCCGTTACTGTAACATCATCTCCAACGGCAAAAATATTCTGCATATTACCATATAATGTTATATCTCGCGCCTGCTCCGGATACCCCCTAATTGTGTGTTCTTCAACCCTGAATATCGTTACGAATGAAGTATGGCTAAACTGATATGGCTCACCTGAGAATACTGCATGAAGAAACTTCGTCAATTTTGACTGGTAGTATTGCTGTGTATTAGCCTCAGCAACTGAACCGTTAATCACAATACCGCATCTTAAATGTTGTTCAAATATGTATGCTGAATTATCCCCTGTATTATCCGCCTGCCGGGTATTTTCGTTTGCACTTTCGAAGCTGCTTTGATTTTTGATTGAAGAATTGGGATGATGCCCTCCTCCGAAATTTTCGAGACGTGCCCCGCACGTAGGGCAGACATCTAAGTTATTTTCATAAACAACATTGCATTCGGGACATAATTTCATTTTATTTTTCTCCTCTGCTAATATTAACTGTTAAATATCGCAATAAAAAACCCTATTATTAGACTGCCGGCTATTACTATTGCAATTATATGAATGATTATATAAATAATTCCGCATAAAATCCAAACAGCCGGAATCGCAGCCGGACAGCTCAATAATGATAATACATAAGACCTGAGCTTATATTCACTAGACTTTTTTGCTAATCGGCAGTTAATAATAACAAATAAAATAAATGCTATAATAGGGTATAAGTAAGGATATATATCTATATTAAATGTATATTCGACTAATTCTGCAGCAAACTTTCCTGTAACTGCAACAAATGCAATACCAAAAATCGCAGACGAAATCCAATAAGCAAATTCAATTAACAAATCTAAAGCGCCGTCTCCAGATTCCAAATATGTCTCTGCCTTCTTTTTATAATTTTCAATTTCATAATCTAAATTTTTATCCGGTGTTATACTGATATTTTTCTGCAGAATAACACTTTCCAGCTCAGAAATGGCCTTATCCACTGATGCAAGGTTAGCTGTCATCGTATCCTTGATTTGATTTACATTGCTGATATATCTATCGAGTTTAACAATACGTTTTAATCTTATTATGATATTAAGCATATATAGAGAAGCATAGATACAAATTGAGTACAAAGCTGTTATTGAGAGTGTATATATCCATTCTTCCGAATATTCAGGAACAAACCTATCAACAATGAAAGGAGAAAAGATGAGCAAACCAATTATAAACAGTGCAAGAAAGAACACTGCTGCCTTTTGCTCTCCGGTATTTTCTGTGTAGCCGCTAAAACTGTTTTTAAACTTTTTGTTTATATCCTCTAATTGTTCGATTCGTAACGAAATCTCGTCTCTTGCAATCTGTATGCTGTCAGCTATAGCTAGATGTGTCATAATCAGCTCCCCCTTCTATATTTATGTTAAATTTTTGAATGCATATACTTGAAATATCCTACCGGAACGGCAGTGTCACAAAATGTTTTTAGGTAATATGCATCTGAATTGGATGATGTAATCCCTGTTTTTTCTTTACCGCAGGTTATTCCCCACATGGCTAAAAGTATATTTCCTTGAAACAAATTTAAGAAATCTTTTTGATATTCTTCTAATTTCATAAAATTACGGGACAACTCATCAATCGCAGCTTCAGATGTAAATTTTATGTTCAAAATGTTATCTTTAATTTTATTAGCCTGTGACGAATTAAATTCATATAATCCTAAATTTTGTTGTAACCAATGCAAGTGAGATTTAGGTCCATACTTGTAATAATGCTCACGAATTGCAGTCTTGTTTAAACAAATAGCTTCAAATAACCGGTATAACAACTCGATATTTGCTGTCAGTTTATCTGTTTGATTTGTTTTAAACCCTTCAATATAATTGGTGTAACCTATATATGTCAGGTAAGCAAACATCTCATTATCATCGAGGATTAGCTGACAGTTCTGATAGAATTCATTAGGAGTTTTTGAAATTGAAGCAAATATTTCGTCCGGTGTCTTCAAGCCGTTATATGATTGCTTGGAAGGCTCTTTAGCAAACTTATACATTGTCAGATGATAAGCTAACTTAGGATGTTTCTCGTTTATTGCTTCAATATTTTTTACGGCATCTATGCTGTCCTTCATGCTGCCTGTACTGTTTTGAAGCTTCCAAGAAATATATTTGCTCGATAACATTGTATTTATTTCATTGTTGGCTGCTTGCTGTGAAGATATTGCCTCAGAGATATCGGACAGTTTTTTATATGATTTGCCCTGCCAATAAAGCGGTCCTGCATTATTCATATAATGCAGGGCTTTAGCTAAACCCAAATCATAATTAGTTGCAGTATCCTTTTCTTCAATAATTTCGCCTAACTTTACTGCTAAAGATTGATTTATTTTGCTAAAAAAGTTTACAATAGCACTATTTTTAATTCCGCCTCTATATAAATATTTTTTTGCAATTTCCCAGTTTGACGCAAGAGCATTAATCAATTGCTGCATATTCCGGCATACTATACTTTCAAAATGAAAGGTAAATGAATCGTCTTCCATATTTTTTCTATTAAGCTTGAATTTACGCTCAAAGGCTACAGAATCTTTTAGCCAAAGTATGACATCATCATATCCGGCGCGTTCTGACTCGTCTACTTCAGCCAATGCATCTACCAATATCTGCAAATCTTCTTCGTCTTCCGGGCAATTAAGAGGCAAGCCGTACGTATTAATTGCATTATTGATGGCTCCTTCATCTTCCAAATTAAATAAGCGTTGATATACATGCTCACCCTTGTATATAGATGCAATTGTGCATCCTAACGAAAAGTAATCCGATGCAGTAACAACGTAGCCTTGCCATACTTCAGGAGCTGTATATCCTAATGTTCCACGTTTTTGCGTTGTACCGGTAAATTTTGAGCTGCTTATTTCAGATGCAGTACCAAAATCAGCAACGACAGTTTGGTCTTTATATTTGTAAATATTGCCCGGTTTAATATCACGGTGCACTATATTGGATTTATGCATCAGGTTTATGGCATGTAAAACTTGCGGAATAATTTCATTTCTCAGTGTTTCATAATCTGCCTTTTTAATTTCACCGTGACTGCAATAGGGTATAATATCAATGGGTTTTATATATGTTCTATCGTCAACGATACTGTTTATACTGATTGTCCCAAAATCCAATATAGGTAAAATGTATGTTTCAGAATAATTTGAATGATTTAAAACAAATTCAATAGCTTTTTGCCTGTTCATATTATTTCTAAATGTATCATGATATTCATCATATATTTTGGCTACAACTTCTTTCTTATCGGATAGTCTCTGCGCTATAAACACTTGAGCCTCGCCGCCAATCCCTATGCGCTTATCCGCAAATATTTCATATTGTCCGTTCTTACCATCAAAGATTATATTTTCGGACACAATCAAACGATTACTGATATCCGCATTATCGTCATTCATGGGCTTGGTTATGCCTGCAGCTAAAGGTTTAGTTTTTGCCATATCTAACTCCTCCTGATTATAATTACGCTCATATTATCATTTGAACCTTTTGATATTGCAACTTCGATCAACTTCCAACACAACTCCTTATCCGAAATGTCTTCTGCCATTATACATTCAAACTCTGCATCTGAAATTACGTCGCTTATTCCGTCTGAGCATACAATATAAACATCACAATCAAGTGCCTTATCTTTTCCATCTAAGATTTCCGGTTCAGCATTATGACTTCCTAAACACCTTGTAATTACATGTTCTTGCCCCGGTTTGGGAGCGATTCCAAGATTTTTTAATTCCTCTATCAATGTGTGATCCGTTGATAATTGAGCAATATAGGGAGGCCTATATCTGATAACCTTAGAGTCCCCAACATTAAAGACTATACAATCGTTTTTATTCAGGTAAATTCCTGCAATCGTTGCAGCCATCTTTCTATGTGCAAAGTCTTTTTTTTGAGCTTGAAGAATTAAAGAATTTGCATCGGCTATACCAATACGTATGCTTTCTACTGTCACATCTTGGTCAAGCAATTTTGAAAAGTGGTTAACAGCTATTTCTGTTGCTTCATAACCAAAATCCTCACCTCCTACTCCGTCACATACTACAGCAAGAGCAATATCTGCGGTCTCTTCATAAAATCCTTCAGTAATAATATGCCTTAATACCATTGCAGAGTCGTCGTTTCCATAACATCCGATTCCGGCATCAACAACACAAGATATTTTAAACATCGCTCTTACTCCTTTTTGAATATTATTTCTTCACTTTCTGCATAAACCTTAATTGAGTCCCCCTCTTTACATTTATTGTCAAACAGGAATTCAGCCAAAGGATTCAAATAACGCTCCTCAATAACATTTCCAATTCCTCGACCGCCGTTGGCACGAGGTTTGTCTTCCCGGCAAAGTGAATAAAATTTTTCAAGTGCATTATCTGTTAGGGTGATACAAATTTTCTTTTGTTTATTAATATTAATATTTATTTTATCTATTTTGGATTTAGCAATGGCTTTTGAAGCTGATTCTTCTATATAATTAAATACAACTATATTTTCTCCGATTCTGTTGATTACTTCAGGTTTAAAGTACGTTTTTACAGCTTCTTCAACCTTACTTTGAATTACATCATATGGCTCACCCGGCTTTACAATATTTGTACGCCCCACAACACGACTTGTTATAGGGTCTATGGTTTCTCTCGAAATTCCAACATTACTAGTAAAAAAAATAAGAGTTTCAGAAAAGTAAACAGTATTTCCTTGCCCATCGGTCATGCGTCCATCTTCAAGAATTTGTAGAAACTTGTCCATAATGTTAGGATGGGCTTTTTCTATTTCATCAAATAATAAAATTGAAAACGGATTATTCTTAACAGCATTTGTCAGCTGACCTCCATTGTCATACCCCACATACCCGGGAGGAGCTCCGAACAGCTTTTGGTCAGAGTGTTCGGCAGTGTATTCGCTCATATCAAATCTGATTAGAGTTTTTTCATCCTCAAATAATGCTTCAGCTATTGCTTTAACAATTTCTGTTTTGCCTGTTCCGGTTGGTCCGGCTAAAAAAAGTATTCCGCGCGGCTTGCTGCTTTCAGACGAATGCTGCATGCCTGAGAGACCGGAAACAGCACGTTTAATAACACGCACAATTTTTTCAACAGCTTGTTCTTGTCCCATAACACGCTCTTCAATGCGTTCTTTAATATCACTTATCTTATCTATTATTCGCTCCCACTGATTATCTTTAAACCCATATTTGTAAATTGATACTATATCGAGTATTTCTGAAATGTGCATTTCTCTTTTATTGTATAAACGACGCAGTTCACTAAGCTGGCAAGTTTTCATTCCATCTGTCAAATCCACAAATTTTTTCTTTATTTTTTGGGTTTCCGGTGTTAGGTCCTCATTGAAAGCAGTAAAGTACTTATCTACATAAATATTACGGATGCTCCTATCCGGATTTGGAATGGAAATAGTTCGAATATTAGGATTGTTTAAATAAAACCATGGAGGGATATCGTTGAACTTGTCTACAATGAGTATTATCGTATTTGTAAATTTGTTCCCTCTGATTGCATTGTTGGAGGCATGCAGAAGATTAAGAAAAAAGGTTGTCTCATCTATTGATAAGTTTTCGGGTGATGTCACAAAATGCGAGGCATAATTTATAACAACAGCGATTGAGCGTCTTGTATCCTCTTCAATATTGTCAACGGCCTGGGTTATTGCTGCCCTGATAATTTCAGATATATTAATCATTTTAGTATCACTGTGCGCTTCACGTTTTTCAGAGCCATTCATTGCAATAACCTGCTTCTCATTATCTTCGGCTATCCTTTCGTAACGAGATACTATTGCCGGTGTGTAATTAAAATTTAGCGGGTCGACAAAACCAAATAATGGATTACAAAACAAAAAATCATAGTAACCTTTTGTTTCAGACGATTCAAAGATGTTTACAATGGCACGATTCAAAGTGCAGAAATCAATTTTTTCATATTCGCCTGTATCTTTTATAGAAAATGAAGGATATACATCATTTATATTTCCTTCAACAATAAAGGTGCATTTAATTCCTTTAAAACTAGATAATTCTTTTTGCCACTTTGGCATCAAATCTTCAAGCCTGTTCATTTTCATCCTCCTTATTATGGATTCCCACGGAGATTACTTTATCCCTGTAAAAGACATTTTGAATTCTTCGTCCTGTATTTAAATATATTTCATATTGTTCCCGCATACTCTCGTTAATAAAAATAATATTCTGATTACTTGAGCCGCGAAGAGGAGATGTGTTATCATTTAGCAAATTAATATATCTTCCTTCGATAAGCACGCTTATGTATTCTTTTATGCAGGACATATCCTCATTCGACAACTTTTCTTGCAATTCTTCCATTGTGTATCCTGTATAAACAAGAATGTCATTGGAAATCGTGCTAATTTGTTTTAAAAGTATTTTCAGCTCACCTAACTGCTCAAATGGCTCTCCTCCCGTTATGGTTATCCCATCTATTTCCTTATTCTCTAAAGAGCTTTTCAATATTCTTAAAATTTCCTGAACATCAATATCTTTGTTTTTATCTTCAGACCACAGCTCTTCATTTGAGCAGTCTTTGCAGTGTTTGCTGCATCCCGCAGTCCAGATAACCAGCCTCTTGCCTGGTCCTAAAGATTCAATAGGATAAATGATTCTATCAATCTGCATTAGACCTCCTAATTTTACGGGGCAATACATTTGCAATTTCTCTTTCATCAAATTCATCAAATCTGCAGGGGCCTGTGCACTTTTCCATATGGAACGATTCATCTTTTCCTATGTATTTTGTGCCGCATATAGGACATTTTATCTCCCAAATATTTTCACAATTACCTTCTTCATGGTCATTAGTTGAATCACACTCTTTTGGAGGAGATTTACATGAAGACTCATTAATGTCAATTGTTATTTTGAAAAACAAATCAGCAATCCTCAAATGGTCCCCTTCGCGAATTATCATGGGGATATTGTGGCAAAGACTAATACCGTTTATAGATGTTGGGTTTGTATGACTTATATGTTCCACTCGCCAGTGTCCTCCTTCATAATATATCTTGCAGTGATGTTTTGATACATAGGGACTTGTTCTGAAAAAAGACTGCTCAATATCACCATAGTGTCCTATTACACCATCTTGTGCAATGACTATTTCTTTTTTCATTCTGACCTCATACATCTTTAATAGGGGTCTTAAATTTCTTTTATCAAGATCATTGATTGAGATATTGCCTTTATCAGATGTAAAATCCTTTCCGCAGTTTTGACAGCAGGATGCGGAATCCTTATTATCTTCTCCGCAAAATGTGCATTCGATACTCATCTGTCAAAGCCCTCACTTTATATTTATCATTCTTTCTTTTAGTTTTTTTGTTTTTTGTTTTTTTGAAAACGGACTGTTTAAGACTTCGTTTTCGTCTTCAACTGTGTGTTCTGCCTCTTTATCCGATATGAATTTAATAATTTCTTTACAATATTTCCTGTCAGGTTCCCGATGAGCTTTTATCTTTAAAATAATGCCCCGTTTCCTCAATTCTTCGGTTATTTTAGGGTGGATGCTGCAAAATCTGCCTTGTTCTATTAAAAGCTTTTCTGTATCACTGATACCGAGAGCATCATAGTTTGACATTGCTGCAGATATACCCTCAGTATTATCGGCTTGCCTGCTGCTTGTACCAACTACCTCCATCATAATTTGCTTTGAATCCGAAAGATGAACGTGAATGGCATTTTTCCCATCTTTCTGCAGACACAAATAGTGATGACCTTTTTGTTCTGTATCTAAAATAATATCCTCACACAAATCATAGCCGAATAATTGCATAACTTCATTAATTTGTGTTCGAATGTAGTTTTGTTCATTGGTTTGCACAGATAGTCTTTTCAATATCTCAATTTCTTCTTTTAAATGTTCCATCGAAGAAAACATGTTTTTCTCTTTTGGAGTAATTAATATTTTTTGTTCCCGCATAACGTTAAGCGCTTCAATATATCCGAAATACTCTGCAATATATTCCTGATAAAGATTTATAAATTCATCTATTCGTTGTAAGATACCCGTCCTTGCCCTACTATATTCTGTTAAAATCGTCGTGATAGCGCTGTCTTTATCAAATGCCGCATTAATAATTTTTTTTGCAAAAGCAGCCGTTTCTTTTTTATCCTTATGTGTAATACCATCAGAATTGATTATATTAGAAATTTCATCTAACGCAAAATGAGTATCCATTTTTACTTCATCTGATATGCTTTCTGAATTAGCAATAATTTCTTTTTCAAACTCAAAATCAATAGAGCCGGTTATGCTATCTAATTTTGCATCAAGCATTGACAGCGTGAAGGACTCATAATCACTTTGCCTTTGTTCCGCCCGTATAAAATCTTGAATTCGGGTGAAACCTAATGAAGCTTTGTTGTCATACTCAGTTTTCAAAGAATCTGCTTTATCTTTAATCCCTTTAGACTGCACCAATATATCTTCAGCTTCCGAAGGCAGTGATACGTTGGTAAGCCCTATCAATTTATTAATATACGCCTTTTTTATGCTGCTGATATCTTGTAGGGTCATCCGCATTTCATTTGACATTTTCAACGAGTCAATGATATTTGCCCTATCCCGTCTAATATTTTCACTGATTGTTTTTACCTCTTGCATTGTCTTATAAAAGATATCGGTTGCTAACCTTATTTGACGCAGTCGTTTCTTATGTACTCTCTCAATTTCTTCTCTTTTTCGACGTTCAAGCTCAACATGATCAATTTTTGGTCCGCTCATACTTCTACCCCTATATTACTTTAATACTTTAATTAATTTTAATAAGCAATTATAGCATGATTTGGCAAATTAATCTATACATAAAAATCAAGGACACCTAAAGATTCAGTGCTCAATTTTTATAAGCAAAGAATCTCATCTTCCTATCTTTGGTTTTATGGAATTTATATATTGATTTATGAATATTGTGAATGCATAGTCATAGATAATGAATAATACTTGTGCTGATAGTATCATCCACCATTGAAGAGGTAAGTTTATAAAAAGTTTTACAATGAAATACATTAACAAAAGCGAAATATTAAAGGCTGCTATTTTTAAAGCATAGGATATGTATTTATTTAATATTTTGGTTTCAATATAGTGTTTAATAATGCTGTAAATACCGAAAAAACATATGTATGTAATTATTTCAACCTTGTTGAAGGTTAAAAAGAAGCCTGAAATACATGATGCCATATAAAATATTATTCCTGTTTTTCCTCCAAATTCAACCACCACAACTCCCACTATCAATGCTGCTGCAGCCATCAGTATTATAGTGTTTGTTTCTATTACCGATGAAAGTATTATAAATAATTGATTTAAGGCTAATAACACACCGAGGTATGCCACATCCTTACTTTTTAACAGCATGAAATAAGGTCCCCTCCCAAACATTCACACAGGCAGTCTGCGCAAATCAGCTGAGCACAGCAATCAGCCGAGCTTGAGCCTCCTCCGTAATTGTATGCCCTTTGCTGGTATGAACGCTGCATGTTGTAAATCTGGTTCAAATAGTTTTGGTATTCCATGTTTGATGGCTCCATATTCACGGCAGTTTGAATATGCTGCATTCCTTGATTTACAGAGCCTAAGCTCACGTAGCAAACACCCATTAAAAAATTCCATTCCGCATTCCTGACCCTTGTTTTACGGAGAATACTTATAGCTTCATGAAATCTTCCGGCATTAACATATTGTCTTACAGAATACAAATCCCCGGTGCTTCTTGAATTATTGCCGTTATATGTGGAGCCGTAGCCCGGGCTGCCGGCGTTTCCGTTCATTATTTCATCATATGCCCATTGAATTTCCTTGAATTTTTCTTCTGCCAAATCCTGCAGAGGATTGTTCTCATTCATGTCAGGGTGATACTTTTTTGCTAACTTTCTATAGGCACTTTTAACTTCTTCCTTTGTTGCTCCTCTATTCAAGCCTAAAATTTCATACGGGTCTTTCATCTGTATTCTCCTTTTTTTGTAGTTTATTCAACATTCCTGAATAAATAATATTATCTATTATTCCTTTGTCCTGAACTAAAGGCAGTTTTTCGATTTCATCGCTTAACATTGACAAATTAATCATTATAAGGTTTTTAGCGTATTCTTCCCTGTTTTTAATATTTAATTTGTTAAATGGATTATATGAACTGTTTTCTTCATCCTTCTTCATATCATCATAAGCATCTATGAAATAAATATATTTTCCGAGATAAAATCCGATTTTTTTTAAATTTTGCTCCCAGTTGTCTTTTTTGTATAAAAACACTTCTTCCATCAAGTGACCGAATTCGTTTGATACGGCATCAATATCTTCGGTGTTTTCTTTTTCGAGCTTGGATATGTTTTTAAGTCTCAGCTTAATTATCTTTGTTATATCATTAAGAGCAGTGCTTGATTTTTTGAATCCGCTTTCCAAGACTTTGGCTGCCGCCAATGATTTGTAATCCTTGTCATCTTCCCAGTTATCAAGCAAATTGTAATATGAAAGTATCACATTTAATGAAGCAGCATAATCTGTTACATCATTATGTATAATAAGCTGTTTTTTCTTAGGATGAACTATGCATCTTTCATTGTAAATTTTGTTATCCGGTTCATAAAGGGAGCTTAATAAAAGTATTAAGAAGGTCATATCATAATTCAATGTAAGCCTTGAGTTGTTTCCGTACTTTGTTTTTAAGCACTTGCACAGACCGCAGTAGTAACCTTTGTAGCTGTAATACTCCTTGAATTTCAGCTCCATTTTATTTATCGTTATGTATCCGAACATTCGCTCACTCATTTCTAAGGGTTGTTATTAATTGTATCAATTTTGACTTGTTATATCAATATAAATTTTAAGGAATAGGGGCTTGCTCGTTGTATGTCTGAAAAATAGGGTTAGGGCATCTTAAGCATCTTATCATTGACATTTATGCATTGGGATAATATGATTAGGGTGTCGAAAGAC
>DNNJ01000092.1 GCA_003487955.1 Clostridiales bacterium
GGTTATTTGTACAGAAATGCAAGGGAATTAGGCTGCAATAAAATTGCATTAGGTCATCATTTTGATGACGTAATAGAAACTGTGCTTATGAGCATGTTCTATGCTGCAGAAATAAAAACCATGATGCCCAAACTTCGCAGTACAAATCATGAGGGTATGGAGCTGATAAGACCGATGTACAAAGTTAGGGAAGAGGATATTATTGCATGGAAAAGATACAATAATTTACAGTTTATTCAATGCGCCTGCCGTATTACAGAAAAAATTAAAACTGAAGATACCGGTTCTAAAAGGCAGGAAATGAAAATATTAATTAAGAAACTTAAACAAATCAATCCGAATATTGACACAAATATATTTAAAAGCATTCATAATGTAAATGTAAATACAATTATCGGGTATCGAAAAGGAAATGTGTATCACAATTTTCTTGATGATTATGATAAAATTGAATAATAATATCTTTGTTTGAAATTTTTAAAATATGGGTATTATTTAATTGATGAAATATATAGTACCCCATACAGTACCATACATTTAATTGGAGGGATTTCATTGGCAAGAGGTGGAGGTTCATTTGGCGGCGGCCGTGGCGGAGGTTCATTTGGCGGCGGTCGCGGCGGAGGTTCATTTGGCGGCAGTCGTGGCGGCGGCTCATTTGGCGGGCGCAGCGGCGGCTCATTTGGCGGGCGCAGCGGCGGTTCATTTGGCGGGCGCAGCGGTGGTTCATTAGGAGGTTCAAACGGTGGAGGAATATTTGGCAGCAACAAAAGTACGGGTCCTGGTTTTGGCCCGGTATTTGGTCCAAGAATCCCCATGGGAGGAGGATTCGGCGGCGGATACGGCCCCCGAAGGTCTTCAGGAGGCGGAGGCTGCGGATGCATCACATTAATTGTTGTTTTAATTGTGATTGCAGTTATTTTTATTGTTATTTTTTCAATATGGGGCTCCATGAACTCAAGCAGCGGCGGCAGTAATATTACTATATCATCTGTCGAAAGAGTTCCACTTCCACCGGGTTCAGTAAATGAAACGGAATACTACACAGACGGGTTGGACTGGATTAGCAATGAAACAAAACTTATAAAAGGCTTAAAATATTTTTACAAAGAAACAGGGGTTCAGCCATACTTGTATTTGACAGATACGATTAACGGTTCACATTTTCCAACAGATGCTGAATTAGAGGCCTTTGCAGGTAGCCTATATGATGAGCTGTTTACAGATGAAGCTCATTTGCTTTTAGTCTTGTTAGAATATGAAGATATGTACAAGGGTTGGTATATTGTCGGAACACAGGCAAAAAGTGTAATTGATACTGAAGCCGGAAATATATTGGCTGATTACATAGACAGATATTATTATGAAAGCAGTTTAAGCAACGAAGAATTTTTATGCAAAGCTTTTAGTGATGCTGCTGACAGAATTATGACGGTTACCCGGTCTCCATGGATAACGGTATTTATTGTTATGGGTGTAGTTGTTTTAGTTATTGTGCTGTTCACATGGTGGAAAAAACATAAAGAACAAAAAAATCTCGAAGCTAAACGAAGGGAAGAAATGCTAAAAACACCTCTTGACCGGTTTGGCGATACAGAAGCGGAAGACCTGACTAAAAAATATCAGGATGATAATGAACAATAATCTGCCGATTGGCAGCGTTATAATTATAAGGAGGAAAAGATGGCTATATTAGAAAGGTTTGGCGATATTATCAAAGCAAACATAAATGTATTGCTTGAAAAAATGGAAGATCCCGAAAAAATGATTGACCAATACTTGGAAGATATGATGGGGGACCTTGCAGAAGTAAAACAAAGCACGGCTGAAGTTATAGCAGAAGAAACACGTACAAAGAGGTTAGTAGATCAAAACGAGGGAGAAGTTGCAAAATACACCGAATTTGCCAAAAAAGCCTTAGTGGCAGGCAATGATGAGGATGCAAGAACATTTATCAACAAAAAACAAGAGCTGGAAAATGTAGGAGCAGGACTTATGACAGCTTACGCTGCTGCTCATGAAAATGCAATTAAAATGAGACAGATGCATGATAAGTTAACTGCTGACATTGAAACATTAAGAGCAAGGCGTCAGGTTATTAAATCAAAAGTAAAAGTAGCAAAAACACAGGAAACATTAAATGAAGCCGCTCAGGCAACAAAGAAAATATCGGGTACAAAGAGTGCTTTCGAACGTATGGAAGACAAGGCAAGCAAAATGTTAGACGAGGCAAATGCCATGGCAGAGCTTAATATGGAGCCTATAGATGAAGCAAAAGCTTTGGAAGAAAAATATGCATCAATGGGCAATGCTTCAGTAGATGAAGAGCTAAATAAGCTAAAAGAGGAATTAGGATTGTAATAACAAAAGGCTGCCGAAAAGGTGCTTTACCATAGGGATTTATTAGGCTAAAAAAAAAGGCATAGCTGTATTCACGGCTATGCCTTTTTTTCATCCATTTTGGTATATCAACTGCTCCAATACAGTTATAGCAGAAGTAAGCTGGAAAATCTATTAAAAATAAATGGTTCTTATACAAAAACATCCATATATAGAGTAATATTATTGTAAACTAAAAGAATTTTTGTTATAATTAAGCCATTAAATTAGAGAGGTGCATGGTTCATCTTCTGTATCTAAATTTTCAAAAATGATTATGCTAGTATAGAAGTTCTAATTAAAGTTTGCACGGCTCTAAATGTAGACTTTTGTGAAATAATGGAGTTGTTACCTGATAACGAGGGAGGAATAAAATGGCTAATAAGAGAGAGCTAGAAAGAGCAGAGCTACACCGTACTATATGGAATATGGCTAATGATTTAAGAGGGTCTGTGGATGGTTGGGACTTCAAGCAGTATGTCCTTGGTATGCTTTTTTATAGATACATATCAGAAAATATAACCGCTTACATAAATCAAGGAGAACATGAAGCAGGAGATAAAGATTTTGACTATGCTAAATTATCAGATGAAGATGCAGAATCTGCAAGAGATGATTTAGTTAAGACAAAAGGTTTTTTTATTTTACCCAGCGGTTTATTTCACAACCTAAAATTAAGAGCTAAAGATGATGAAAACTTAAATGAAACTTTGGAAACAATATTTAAAAATATTGAAAGCTCAGCCCAAGGTACAGATAGTGAGGATAATTTTAAAGGCCTTTTTGACGATATGGATGTTAATTCCAATAAATTAGGTGCTAGTGTTGCTAAAAGAAATGAAAAGTTAGTTAAACTTATAAATTCTGTATCAGAAATGCAGCTTGGAAATTATCAAGATAATACAATAGATGCCTTTGGGGATGCCTATGAATACTTAATGGCTATGTATGCCTCCAATGCAGGAAAATCCGGTGGAGAATACTTTACTCCCCAAGAAGTATCTGAACTTTTGACAAGAATAGCTTTAGTTGGAAAAACTGAGGTTAATAAAGTCTATGACCCGGCTTGCGGGTCCGGCTCCCTACTTTTACAATCAGCTAAAATATTAGGGAAAGATAATGTTAGGCAAGGTTTTTTTGGACAAGAAATCAATATTACAACCTACAATTTATGTAGGATAAATATGTTTCTGCACGATGTAGGCTTCGATATGTTTGATATTGCCCATGGAGATACCCTGACAGACCCAGAACACTGGGATGATGAACCCTTTGAGGTGATTGTCTCTAATCCCCCTTATTCAATCAGATGGGACGGGGATGCAAACCCAATACTTATAAATGACCCGAGATTCTCACCGGCAGGAGTATTAGCTCCCAAATCTAAGGCTGATTTAGCATTTATTATGCATAGTCTTGCATGGCTAGCTACTAATGGGACAGCCTCTATCGTATGCTTCCCGGGAGTCATGTATAGAGGAGGAGCTGAAAAGAAACTAAGGCAATATCTAATTGACAATAACTATATAGATGCCATTATCCAGTTACCGGAAAATTTATTTTTCGGAACTTCAATTGCCACCTGTATAATGGTCTTAAAAAAGTCAAAATCAGAGAATTCTACCTTCTTTATTTATGCTTCTAAGGAGTTTATAAAGATAACTAACAACAATAAATTGACTGAAGAAAATATAAAAAATATAGTAGAGGTATATGAGAGCAAGGAGGAGATAGAATACTTCTCTAAGCTAATTCCAAACGGTGACATAGCTAAAGAAGATTACAATCTTTCTGTATCAACTTATGTAGAAATAGAAGATACAAGGGAAAAAATTGATATCAAAGTTCTCAACAAAGATATAGCAGAGATAGTAAAAAAACAAGAGGAACTTCGAAAAGCAATAGATGACATTGTAGCCGAAATCGGGGTGGAATAATGGAAAAAGAATTACAATTCTTAATGTATAGTACACCGGAAAAAGATATTTCTGTTAATGCTTTAATTAAGGATGATACCATTTGGCTTACACAAAAATCAATGGCAGAATTATTTGGTGTCCAGACACCGGCAATCAGTAAACACCTAAAAAATATTTTTGAAGAAGGCGAACTTTCTGAAGAAGCGGTTATTTCCAAAATGGAAATAACCACTCGACACGGTGCAATTCCCGACAAAACACAAAAGAGAGAGACGAATTTTTATAATCTTGATGCTATTATTTCAGTCGGATATAGAGTAAGTTCATATAAAGCTACACAATTTCGTATTTGGGCAACTAAAGTAATTAAGGAATACATGACTAAAGGCTTTGTATTAGATGATGAGCGTTTAAAGCAAGGCAAAACAGCCTTTGGCAAAGATTATTTTAGAGAATTATTAGAGCGTGTTCGCTCGATTAGGACCAGCGAACGTCGCATATGGCAACAAATAACTGATATATTTGCTGAATGTAGCATTGATTATGATAAAAATTCACCAACTACCAGAGATTTTTATGCTATGGTGCAAAACAAATTTCACTATGCTATTACAGGACAAACAGCAGCAGAAATAATAAGTTCAAAAGCTAATTCAAAAAAAGAAAAGATGGGACTAACCACATGGAAAAATGCACCTAATGGTCGAATATTAAAATCTGATGTTACCATAGCTAAAAACTATCTTGAAGAAAAAGAAATTAGGCGATTAGAAAGGGCTATTACAGGCTATTTTGATTACGTTGAAGACTTAATAGAAGAAGAACATGTATTTACTATGGATGATTTTGCTCAAAGTATAAATGAGTTTTTAGAGTTTAGGAGATTTAAAATCCTGACACATAAGGGAAGTATCTCAAAAAAACAAGCGGACAATAAAGCTATTGCAGAATATGAGGTCTTTAATAAGACTCAAAAAATAGAATCAGATTTTGATAAAGAAGTAAAGAGATTGCTTAGTAAAGGTGGTGGAACAGATGAGTAAGCTTGATAAATTAATAGAAGAACTTTGCCCAGATGGGGTGGAGTATAAATCTATAAAAGAAATTGCAGTTGTTAGTGGTGCTGGTGTTGATAAAAAAATCAATGCAAACGAACAACCCATAAAACTATTAAATTACATGGATGTCTATAGAAACAATTACATAGATGGCTCCTTAGACTTTATGGAAGTAACAGCTAGTGAAAATAAAATATCACAATGCAATGTATTAAAAGGAGATGTATTTATAACTCCATCATCTGAGGTTCTAAATGATATAGGTAATGCGGCTGTAATAACTGAAGACTTAGAAAATGTTGTTTATAGTTATCATATAATGCGAATAAGATTGAAAGAATATAATTTTATTACTTCTAAATATATAGGTTATATTTTTGAATCCAATTATGTACAAACACAAATAAATAGACATGCTGAGGGTATTACAAGATATGGATTGACAAAAACAAAATGGGAAAGTATAACTATCCCACTTCCACCTCTCCCAATCCAAGAAGAAATTGTCCATATTTTGGACAATTTCACAGAGCTTACAGCAGAGCTTACAGCAGAGCTTACAGCTAGGAAAAAACAATATGAATTTTATAGAGATGAGTTGTTGACCTTTGGAGATGAGGTGAAGTTAATAGAACTTAAAGAATGTGCAAATATTAGTCGTGGAGTTCGTGTTGTTAGGAGTCAGCTCAATGATACAGGTCTATTTCCCGTTTATCAAAATAGCTTAACACCATTAGGGTATTATAGTAAAAGTAATTTTGATGCCGACACAACATTCCTAATTAGCGCAGGAGCGGCAGGAGAGATAGGATATAGTTATGGGAATTTTTGGGCAGCTGATGATTGTTTTTGCTTTGGATGCCATGACTATTTATTGAGCCGCTTTTTATACTATGTTTTACTAAATAAACAATATTATATTCGTTCAAGGGTAAGAAAAGCTAGTATACCTCGTTTATCTCGTAGTGTAGTAGAAAAAATACAAATCCCTATCCCTCCTTTAGCCGAACAAGAACGCATAGTCTCCATCCTAGACAAATTCGATGCCCTTGTTAATGATATTTCCATAGGTTTACCTGCTGAAATAGAGGCAAGGCAGAAGCAGTACGAATACTATAGAGAAAAGCTTCTATCTTTTAAAGAATTAGATGAGGGGGCTTAGTATGACTAATTATAATATTGTAGCCAGTACAGACGAGGCAACTGTTGTAGCTGAATACACACCGGAGTATAGGGTTAAAGGGCAGAAATATCAAAGTGAAGAGGCTCTTGAAAAAGCATTTATTAAACAACTCGTATCTCAAGGTTATGAGTATTTTAAAGTATCAAATGAAGGCTCTTTTATAGACAATCTAAGATGTCAATTAGAAAAGCTTAATAACTTTACCTTTACCGACAATGAGTGGAAAAGATTTTTCAATGAATCTGTTGCCAATGCTAATGAAGGTATAGTTGAAAAGACAAGAAAGATTCAGGAAGATCATGTTCAAGTCCTAAGGCTTGATGATGGGACTTCTAAGAATATCTATCTAATAGATAAAAACAATATCCACAATAATAGGCTGCAAGTTCTTAATCAATATGAGGAAGATGGTGGTCATCATGCCTCCCGTTACGATGTGACTATTTTAGTCAATGGTTTACCACTTATTCATATAGAGCTTAAAAGACGAGGCATAGCCATTAGGGAAGCCTTTAATCAGATCAATCGCTATCAGAGAGATAGCTTTTGGGCAAGTCATGGACTTTTTGAATATGCCCAGCTTTTTGTTATTTCTAATGGTAGTCATACTAAATATTATAGTAATACTACAAGGGATGCTCATCTTGAGGAGCAAAAGGCATCTGCAAGGAGAAGGAGTAAAAAGACTTCTAATAGCTTTGAATTCACCAGTTTTTGGGCTGATGCTAACAATAAAATCATTCCCGATTTAGTGGATTTTACAAAGACCTTTTTTGCCAAGCATACAATACTTAATATCCTAACTAAGTATTGTATATTTACCGGTGAAGACCTACTCCTTGTAATGAGACCTTATCAAATAGCAGCTACAGAAAGAATTTTAAATAGGATTACCATAGCTAGTAATTATAAAAATACAGGTACAAGAGAAGCAGGTGGCTATATTTGGCATACAACAGGCAGTGGAAAGACTCTAACTAGTTTTAAGGCTGCAATACTTGCAAGTAAAATACCATCTATTGATAAGGTCATTTTTGTAGTTGATAGAAAAGATTTAGACTATCAGACCATGAAAGAATACGATAGATTTGAAAAAGGAGCTGCCAATGGCAATAGCTCAACTAGAGTTCTTCAAAGACAGTTAGAAGATAGAAATGAGCGAGGTGGCTACCATGAATATAAGATAATTGTAACCACCATTCAAAAGCTAGATGTTTTTATTAAGAAAAACAAAAAACATGATATTTATAAAAAACATATTGTTTTAATTTTTGATGAATGCCACCGGTCCCAATTTGGCCAAATGCATAAAACCATAATCAAAAACTTTAGGAACTACCATATTTTTGGCTTCACAGGTACTCCTATATTTGCAGCTAATGCTCCAGCAGGTGGAAATCCTGTCTTTCGGACAACAGACCAGGTATTTGGAGATAAGCTACATACCTATACCATAGTAGATGCAATTAATGATGGCAATGTTTTACCCTTTAGAATTGATTTTATAGATACAATAAAAAAACCGGATTATATACATGATGAAAAGGTTTACGCTATAGATAAGGAAAAGGCACTAGCTGCACCAGAGAGAATATATAATATTGTAGCCTATATTTTAGAACATTTTGACCAGAAAACCAAAAGACAAAGTTATTATTCCTTTACGGCAAAATGGGAAGAAGAAATAAAAGGAAGTAAGGAAAGAGTGGAAAAAAGAGAAAGAAGAAAAGTTGCAGGCTTTAATTCTATATTTGCTGTAGCCTCTATTCCTATGGCAATTAAGTATTATAAAGAGTTTCAAAAGCAAATTATTGAAAAAGGATCAAACTTGAAAATTGCTACTATCTTTTCCTTTTCACCTAACGAAGAAGAAATTGATGGAATCTTGCCTGATGAAGATTTAAATATGGAAGATTTAGACCAAAGCTCTAAAGACTTTTTAGACTATGCAATTTCAGACTACAATAAGATGTTTAACACAAACTTTGACACTTCATCCGATAGATTTCAAAATTATTATAAGGACTTATCTTTAAGGGTGAAAAATAGAGAGATAGATATTTTAATAGTCGTAAATATGTTTTTAACTGGCTTTGATGCTACTACTTTAAATACCTTATGGGTAGATAAAAACTTAAGACAACATGGGCTGATTCAAGCTTTTTCTAGAACTAACAGGATATTAAACAGGGTTAAAACCTTTGGTAATATTGTTTGTTTCAGAGACTTAAAGGAAGAAACAGATAAGGCCATTGCTTTATTTGGCAATAAAGATGCAGGTGGTATTGTCCTTCTAAAAACCTATGATGAATACTATAATGGTTACCATGAAAATGGTGTACGTACTCCGGGTTATAAAGAATTAATAAGTGAATTAAAGGGAGCTTACCCCTTAGGTGAGGCAATAATTGGAGAGGGAAAACAAAAAGTATTTATAAGACTTTTTGGGAAAATCCTAAGACTGAGAAATATCTTAACATCCTTTGATGAGTTTGAAGAAGACACCCTCTTGGAAGAACGGGATTTACAAGATTATCAAAGTGTATATATAGACCTTTATCAAGATTTTAAAAACGAGGATGGCGACAAGGAAAGTATTAATGATGATATTATCTTTGAAATAGAGCTAATTCGCCAAATAGAGGTCAATATAGATTATATACTTATGCTGGTAGCTAAATATAAGGATTCAAATTGTAAGGATAAAACTATTTTAACAACTATAGATAAGGCTATAAATTCTTCTATAGAGCTTAGAAGCAAGAAGGAGCTTATAGAGAATTTTATTGAACAAATTAATATCTCTACTAAGGTAGATGATGAATGGAAAGAATTTTTGAGTAAAAATAAGGAATCAGATATAAATAGACTTATCCAAGAAGAAAAGTTGAAAGAAGAGGAAACAAGAAAATTTATAGACAATGCCTTCAGAGATGGAGTCATGAAAACTACAGGCACATCAGTAGACAGGTTAATGCCTCCTGTATCAAGATTTGGCGATGGAAACAGAGCCATAAAAAAACAAGGTATTATTGAAAAGCTTCTTAGTTTCTTTGATAAATATTTTGGACTAATATAAAGGGAGTGTACCATATTTCGTGTAAATGGATTTTTGGTTTAAAAAATTTCAAATGGTAAATACTATAGATACAGCA
>DNNJ01000352.1:0-3574 GCA_003487955.1 Clostridiales bacterium
AGAGGAATGTCCCCAAATTTGGATGGGGTCAGTCTATGAAGGAATGTCTCCGTTAGAGGAGGAATTATGGAAAGCAAATTAAATCTCAATCCCCGATTAATTGACAGCGCCCGTACTGCAGCAGGAAATATTGCAGACGATGTACAAAATTTCATTGACAAAAATACAACTGTTACAGTTGAAAGAACAGTTGCACGTCTCATGGGGGTAGATGGCGTTGATGAAATAGAAAAACCGCTTCCCAATGTATTGATTGATGCTATTAAGGAAGGCGGCGGATTAGCTAAAGGTGCGGCATTTTGGATAGGAAACGCAATGGTTAATACCGGAAAAACCCCGCAGGAAATAGCAGAAAAAGTAAGCTCCGGGGAAATTGAAATTACAAAACTTAAAATTGCTGATGAAAATAAGATTATGGAAGCAGTTTATGACACTGCAAATCAAATGGTTGAAAGAATAAAAAACAGCAGAGCAAAAAGAAATGAATACTTAAATACGCTCGGTAATGGAAGAAAACCGTATTTATATGTAATTGTTGCAACAGGTAATATTTACGAGGATGTTCTGCAGGCACAAGCTGCTGCAAAGCAAGGCGCCGATGTAATTGCCGTTATAAGAACAACAGCACAAAGCCTGCTTGACTATGTTCCTTACGGACCAACAACGGAAGGTTTCGGCGGAACATATGCAACTCAGGAAAACTTCAGAATAATGCGTAAAGCCCTTGATGAGGTTGGAGAAGAAGAAGGGAGATATATTCGTCTCTGCAACTATTGTTCAGGTCTTTGCATGCCTGAAATAGCAGCAATGGGAGCAATTGAAAGACTTGACGTAATGCTTAACGATGCTCTTTACGGAATTCTTTTCAGAGATATCAACATGCAAAGAACATTGGTTGACCAATACTTTTCGAGGATAATCAACGGCTTTGCAGGCATTATCATAAATACGGGAGAAGACAACTACCTGACTACAGCTGATGCTTATGAAGAAGCCCACACCGTATTAGCATCACAATTTATTAACGAGCAATTTGCACTTAAAGCAGGACTTCCCGAGGAACAGATGGGTCTCGGCCACGCTTTTGAAATGAATCCGATGTTGGAAAACGGCTTCTTGTACGAGCTGGCTCAAGCTCAGATGGCAAGAGAAATATTCCCCAAGGCACCTCTAAAATACATGCCTCCCACAAAATTTATGACAGGTAACATATTCAGAGGACATTTGCAGGATGCAATGTTTAATTTAATATCCATTTGGACTCATCAAGGAATTCAATTATTGGGAATGCCTACGGAAGCAATTCACACACCGCATCTTCAAGACAGAATGCTTTCCATAGAAAACGCCCAGTATATTTTCAATAACGCTCGTGATATAGGCAATGAAGTCGAATACAAAAAGGACGGAATAATTCAGAAAAGGGCACAGGAGGTGCTGGCTAAAGCTGAAGAGCTGTTAAAGGATATTGAAAAAGAAGGAATGTTTGACACAATACAAAAAGGTAAATTCGGCGGCGTAAAAAGAAGCTTTACCGGTGGCAAAGGCTTGGAAGGTGTTGTTGAAAAAGATGAAAAATACTTTAACCCATTTATTGATTTAATGTTAGGGGGTGCAAAATAATGGAAGGTATCCAGAAGGCAGACTTAATGAAAATCAAACCATACGGTGATACTTTAAATGACGGAATGGTTCAAATGAGCTTTACATTGCCTGTTCCTTACGGTGATGAAGCAAGTGAGGCAGCAAGACAGTTAGCTGAGAAAATGGGATTTGAGAACCCGGCAGTTGTATTTTCAAAGGACTTAGGGGTAGGCTACACATATTTCATAATGTATGGAAAATGCACTCATACTGTTGACTATACCAACATTGAAGTACCAAAGGTAACTATGGAATACATGGAAAGAGAAGAAGTTGAAGAATATATAAAGGAAAATATCAAGCGCGATGTAGTTATTGTAGGAGCATGCACAGGTACTGATGCCCACACCGTGGGAATAGATGCCATCATGAATATGAAGGGCTTTGACGGTAATTACGGACTTGAAAGATACAAGGGCATTGAAGCTATCAACATGGGAAGCCAGGTACCAAACGAGGAGCTTATTGCAAAGGCTATCGAAGTGAAGGCAGATGCAATATTAGTATCCCAAGTAGTTACACAAAAAAACGTCCATATTGCCAACTTGACACAATTAGTTGAAATGATGGAAGCAGAAGGACTTAGAGACAAAATTATTTTGGTTTGCGGAGGACCTCGTATAAGTCATGAACTTGCTCAAGAATTAGGATATGATGCAGGATTTGGAACGGGAAGCTATTCAAACCATGTAGCATCATTTGTAGTAAATCAAATTGTGAGACTGGGAAATTTAGTATAGTAGCAGAACAGCTTAGGAGGGCTTGAAAGCCCTCCTTTTTTGTCATTCTGAGGGCTTTTTGACCGAAGAATCTCATTTTTAATTGATATTTTCACAAATTTTGGTATAATTAAAAATAGAAAGGGGGCTTATTATGTATAGATTAACTATCGGGCAGATGTCCAAAATAAATAATGTTTCAGAGCAAACGCTTCGCTACTATGATAAAATCGGAATATTGAAACCAATTGAAGTTGATAAATTTACCGGCTACAGATACTATTCCATGAAACAATGCGCAAGGCTTGACATGATACAGTATTTGAAGTCCCTTGGCATGCGATTAAAGGATATTGAAGTTCAGCTTAAAACCTGCGACACAAAATTAATAAAAAGGTTTTTGGAAGAAAAGAATCGCAGCATTGATTCAGAAATTGAAGCATTAAAAAATCAAAAAAATGCACTTCAAAGAGCCGTGCGCAACTACGAAAGATATGAAACCTCGCCTCCCGACGGCACAATTGCCCTTGAATATATTGAAAAACGCTGGATATACAGCTACAATATGAGCACTAATTTTTATGATTACGGTATTGAAATATATGAGGAACAGCTGAGAAAGCTGAAGGAAGATATGGAAAGGAACGGGCTTCGGCAGACATATTTTTGCAATGCAGGAAGCACTGTAGCCTATGAGCAAATAGTAAACAGGGATTTCATATCTTGTGATTTATTTGTATTTGTTGATGAAAATGTACCCGAAGCTCTTATCAGGACTATAAAAGCCGGCACATATCTATGCATTTACTGCAGCAGATTTGAACAGGAAATACCCTATGCAAACAAACTTTTAGACGAAATATCAGAAAGAAATTATACTATAGACGGTGATTATATCTGTGAAGTGATAACAGACTTGCCTGATCTGATGGACGGTGAGAGAGGGATGTTTTTTAAATTGCAGATACCGGTTAAAATTACATAAAAATTAAAATATATTAGAAATAATACTTGACCTTATTGTTGCTATAACCTTTATAATGAAAATAGAATAAAAAATATGCTCCGATTCTCATCTGACCCATGAGGCCGGTGAGAACGATAGGTGTTTAGAGCAATCTATTCGCCCTCCTATTTGAAAAGGAGCCGCAAAACTTATGCAAACATTTGCATGGGCGCTGCGGTTTTTTTATTCTAAATAACCCAAAGGA
>DNNJ01000352.1:3751-6148 GCA_003487955.1 Clostridiales bacterium
AGCAATGCTCTGATATGATGTGTGCTGAGGTTTGTCCCGTAGAATGTATAAACAGAAACTCATATTCAGGAGCTGTTGAAATTCAAGAAGGCTGTACAGGATGTGGTGCCTGTGCCGAAGCATGCCCTATTGGCGCCATTGTAATGGTGAATTTGGATGGAGAAACGAAACCATATAAATGTGATTTGTGCGGCGGACTTCCGGAATGTGTACCTGCTTGTCCCAGACAGGCATTGTCATGGTAGGAGGTGTGATGATGAAAGGTTATAAAGATTGTGTAATTAAAGTTGATTTAACAGAAGGAATCATTAAAAAAGAAAAGCTTAATCCAGAGTATATACAAAAATACTTGGGAGGAGAAGGTTATGGAATAGCCTTGCTGTGGGATGAAATGCCCCATACAGCAGCCCCTTTATCTCCGGACAACATTCTTAGTTTCAATACCGGGCCTATGACAGGTACGCCGACACCTTCTGCCTCCCGTACCAGCGTCTGCTTCATGTCTCCACTGACAAATACTATTGGCGCGTCAAATGTAGGAGGCCATTTGGGAGCAGAATTTAAATTTGCAGGTTACGATACGGTTTCGATTAAAGGTAAGTCGGAGAAACCAGTTTACTTGTATATTGATGATGAAAATGTGCAGTTAAGAGATGCATCTAAGTTTTGGGGAATGGATACCCGCGAAACCACTGATGCTATCAAAGAGGAAATAGGTAAAGAATTTAAAGTATGCTGCATAGGTCAATCCGGAGAAAAGCTTTCAAGTCTCGCATGTATTTTCAGTGATGATTGTTTTGCAGGAAGAGGCGGAGCCGGTGCAGTGATGGGAAGCAAGAATTTAAAGGCCATAGCTGTTCGTGGAACGGGAAAAGTTGAAATTGCAGATAAGGATGCATTCATGGCAGCATACAAGGATGCCTATAGACAGCTGAGAGATGAAGCCTACACATGGGGACCTGTTCACGGCTACGGAACACCGTCATGGGTGGGCGGCTCACATGATATAGGAATTCTTCCTACGCGAAATTTTCTGCAAAACCAGTTTGATAAAATTGAAAATGTACTTCCATATCAATTGTGGAATGATACTGACAAATATTCCGTAAGGCGCCGTACCTGCTATGCTTGTCAGCTTGGATGCCACAAATATGTAGTTATGGGTGATACCGAAGTAGGAGAAATGGAGTATGAAACATTGGCAGCATACGGACCTCGCTGCGGTGTGGATGATTATAAAAGTATATGCATGGCCGGTTATTATACAACAATATATGGATTTGACACCATTTCAGGCGGCGGGACAATTAGTGCCATAATGGAATGGTATGAAAAAGGGATAATAAATAAGGAACATACAGATGGTCTGGAAATGAATTTTGGGAACGGTCCTGCAATGGTTGAGATGACCAGAAAAATGGGATTGAGGGAAGGCTGCGGAGATTTGTATGCCGATGGCTCCTTTGAGGCAGCTAAACGAATCGGCGGTAAGGCAATGGATTATGTAATGGCAGTAAAAGGTATGGAAATTTCTGCTACAGACCCCAGGGGTGCTTCCTCCATGACAATTGCATTCGGAACAAGCGAAAGAGGCGCCTGTCACATGCGTCCATATGCAGCATCTGTTGATGCCTTTGGTTATATATTCCCTGATTTGGATATTAATGAACCAAGGGATCCATTCAATGATGCAGAAGATAAAACATGGTTAAAAGCAATTAAAGAATATTTCGTTGTGACAAACTTAGCCGGAATATGCGACTTCAACGTTATAAATCTTGAATTGAAAGCATCCACCATAGCTGAACTTTATACTGCAATAACAGGAATAGAAATGGATAAGCATAAGCTGTTAAAGACTGCCGAGCGAACGATAGCTCTTGAACGAGCCTTGAATTATGAGAGAGGTTTTACAAGAAAAGACGACAGACTTCCTAAACGATTTATGACTGAGCCTGCACCGGGAGGCCCTCCACAGGGCAGAGTTGCTGATATGGAAACAGCTCTTGATAAATTCTATGAAGCCTGCTCATTTGATATGGAAAAGGCAATACCTACTCCTGAAAAGTTTGAAGAATTAGGAATGGAAGATATTGCAGAACAAATATACAGCTTAATTTATTAGACAGCATTTTGTCGATTTAATGAAGATTTAGGGACGGTTTCTTGTTCGTAACGAAGAAACCGTCTTTTTAATTTTTTGTAGTCCCTATTTTTCTATATAATTAAAATAGCATTGCAAAATAACATGTATATGGTAAAATGTACTAAAAAGACAAAAATAATTACCTTGTGAACGGCAGGGTAATTATTAACTAAATTTAAATCGTGTCAGCTATGCAACTACCTATTTATCTTATACAAATGATACCATAATTATACATATTAATCAACAAA
>DNNJ01000352.1:6442-7801 GCA_003487955.1 Clostridiales bacterium
ATTTTGATTTATTTTAATTATGGGGACGGTTTTTGCATTCAATATTTTTCGGAGTATTTATGATAAAAAATAAAAATCTTTTATTTGTGATTAAAATTTTAATATTGATAATTTTGTTTTTATCAGCACTGTATTTTGAGAATGCACATCAGCAAAGACTGATAGTGATGATAGTTATCTTTGTGCTTTTTTTAATCAATAATGTAGCTAAATACTTTTTAAAAGCTCAAAATAAACTCTTCATATTATTTCTTGTAGATATAGCACTTATTTATATATTGGAAACCAATTCAAGGCTTTTAATAAATTACTTCTTCCACTCTTTTTATATAATAATTTTTCTTGAAGCATCACTTTTACTGCCTCTTAAAAAAGGAATTACAATCGGAATTATTACTGTAATAATATCCATGATAAAATACGCATATTTAATTTATTATAAATTTAATTTATCCAATGTATCACAGATGGTATTTTTTCTCATGGTAAATATATTGATTTTGGTAATTGCAACATTTGCACAGCATACCAAGGAAGAAAAAGAAAAAAAGGATATTCTGTACAGGGAGCTTTTGGATACTCACAAGCAGCTTAAAGAATATACCGATGAATTAAACAGGCTTTCCGTAATAGAAGAAAGAAACAGAATAGCAAGAGATATACACGATACATTAGGTCATAATATGACAGCTTTAATAATGCAGTTGCAGATGGCAGACCATTATGCAATGTCCGATGCAGGAAAATCATCACAAATGATTAATAACTCGTTAAATACGGCAAAGGAAAGCTTATCTAAAATAAGAGAAGTTGTGGAAACATTGAGGGGAAAAGAAACTTCACCGGAAATTGCTATAAAAACTTTAGTTGAAGAATTCTCCGAAAAAACCGGTGTAGAAATCGAGCTTAATATAGAAGGAGAAATATCAAAAAACTACGGTGTTAACTCGGCGATATACCACATATTGCAGGAAGGTATGACAAATGCAATAAGGCACGGCAATGCATCTGAAATTTGGATTAATTTATCCTATTCCAATGAGAATATAAAATTCAGAATAAAAGATAACGGAGCAGGAGCTTTGGTATTTATTGAAGGATTTGGTTTGAAAGGAATAAAAGAAAGAGTTGAATCCTTTGGCGGCAAGGTTGAATTTAAACCACAAGACGGCTTTATTATTGACGGAATTATTAAAACTAATGAAAAGTTATAGTTTTCAATTTGTTGTCCTGAGCATAACGAAGGAGCGAAAGCAGGAGGATGTAAATGATCAAATTACTATTGGCAGATGACCAGGATATTTTGACGGAAGGGCTTAAGCTAATACTTGGTGCCGAAGAAGATATCGAAATTGTAGG
>DNNJ01000164.1 GCA_003487955.1 Clostridiales bacterium
TTTTTGAATACGGTTCTTACTTGTGTAGAAGCACCGCCTAAGGCTTGGCGAAGCTTTTTAACATGGTTATCAATCACCCTGTCATTACCGTCAAAATCATATCCCCAAATCCTGATAATAAGGCTGTCACGGCCCACAACTTTACCTTGATTCTCCATAAGTATTTTTAAAATTGCAAATTCTATAGGTGCAAGTATTATTTCTTCATCGTTAATATAGGTTGTGTATCGATATGGGTCTAATTTTATTTTCCCTGCTGTCATTACCTCTCTTCTAATCATGCCTTTTGAACGTTTTAACAAGGCATTTACTTTTGCATGGAGCTCTGCCAAAGAAAAAGGTTTAGTAACATAGTCATCGCATCCTAACTTATAACCATGTAATCTGTCACTTTCATTATGTCTTGCTGTAATAAATATAATGGGAACATCGCTCCTTTTTCTTAACTCCCTGCAAATTGTAAATCCATCCGCCTCCGGCAGCATTACATCAAGGAGTATCAAATCATATTCATTGTCAATACATTTTAATTGACCTTCGATTCCTGTTTCTGCAGCATCTATAGTTAAAGCACCGCCGCTTTTTTCCGTAAAATAATCTATAATAATCTCTCTTATCTCTGCATCATCTTCAACTAAAAGAAGTTTAAATACCATTTTCTCACCTCAATATACATTTTAGCACATAGATCTATCTTTTTTATATCCTTATGAAAACTTTTTACTTAATTATAGCATAAAAATAACGCCAATTATCTTGACGTTAGAATTTTTTCAAGCAATACTATTTATATTTTCTACTTAAATAATAATCAAATAAAGAATATACTAATACTGCCAAGATATACAAAATGACAGCATTATTAATCAGGTTCGTTCCCGGCAAGGTTATAGGCGCCTTCAATATCATCATTTTCCCTGCAATAATAATTTAATTCATTATCAAATATATAAAATTCTATGTTTTCACCTTTTGCTTGTGCAATTTCTACCTTTTCACCGGTAAAATATTTGACGCATAAAAATACATCATCATTTACTACTTTATCATAGTAATAAAATATAGGACCGGGAAAAGTACTGTAAACCACATAACCTTCTGATATATCTATATACAAATTTTCATACCTGCAATCAATATCAGAAGCCAAATCCCTGATTGATTTGTCTATCATATTAACTTCGAAAATATTGTCAAGTCTGTCATCCTTTTTAGTTAATATATAAAGCTTATCATTATTTTTTCCCCATATTGTCACTCCAAGCCCTATGTTATTTTCATTATTTTGATTTTTGCTGCCGGTACCATTATTTGAAACGTAATTAAACACATTATCTTCAAGATATTTATTCCCGTTTTTGTCAAGCACAATAATATCGCCGTTCTCATTGTACAGGTTTATGTATTTACCAAGCTCACTGAAATTTATATCATCAAGATTATCTGCAATAATATTTAACTTGTTACCGTCGGTGTATTGAATCAGCATTTTATTTTCACCATCATCTACAAGAGCATAAACAATATCATTGAATTTTTGAAGCTTTACATTGTAAGTTTCATCAATGTTTAATTCAGAATAAAGTAATTCTATAAAACCTTCTCTTATACGAGAATGCTCTTTTCCTATCATATCTGATATGTCTACTGTTACCCTCTCACCTGAGCTTGCTGTATAGCTTATTGTTTTTTCATCTTCTTTTTTAAACTCAATTTTTGTTCTGATTGATTTTGCTATTTCAAATTTTTCTGATGTATATAAGTTAATCAGATAAAGATAATTATATTGTTTTTCCAAATGTTCCATCATATAAGAATTTATATCCAATGCATAGAATGTATCACTTGATAATATATATCCCTTATCTTTATCAATAAAGCTTTCATAACCTCCACCGCTAGTGAAGTTTGGCTGTGATACAATTTTTTTATCAATATCAATGGCAAGAAATACATATGACAAGTCATGGCATAAAAAATATGCCAGGTTGGAATTTTTAATCCATCCCGTTTCCATAATATACATCCTTGTTGGGAACAAAACCCTATTATTATCTAATATAAAGTCTTCATTAGAAAACTCTTTTCCTAAATCTATGTATTTATTTAAAATGATTTCATTGGCTTTATTGTCAACAACACAAACTGAGAAAAAATCGTTGATATAGCAGGTGAAATCTCCGTTATCACTGTTTAATATTTCGGTATAATAGCATTCATATAAAATTTTCTCTTTTCCTTCATTGTCAGAGCCTAATTTTATAACATATGAATTATAGGCTCCGTCTATAAATATTTTATCATCATCCTCACTATATACAACATTCTCCATGTTATAAAGGATTCTTTTTAAATCACCCTTTTCATATCTCCATATTTCATAATAATCACCGCTTATTTCTTTTTCTATGTTATTTAAATCTCTATCTGTATATGCTGTAAAGGCAGTGGGCTCATCTTCAACACTATCTTCGTAAATATATTCATAATGTAACATTAAATCGTGTATTTTCACTTTTATATAATATATGTCTTCAATACTGAAAAGCTCTGAAATTTCTAAATTATCAAGCCCGGTTAAAGTTTTGACCTCATTTTGAACTATGGCTAAGGTTTCATCTGTTTCATATGTTTTAATTACAAAGGCATACTCACATTCGTTTTCCCCCCAGGAAGCAATCATTCTGAATCCTCTTATATCCTTTTTTTCCGGCTCATAATATGAGCTTAAGGATGATGCTAAATGTTTTTCTATTTCAAAGGAGCATTTGCCACCAATCAATTCCACAGGAATATTTATAATTTCTTTGTCTGCATAAATCTGTCTGCCTTCTTCATCAATTAAGATATCCATAATCTTAAATTCATCCGGAGGGTTGCTTTTAAATGTAATTTCAGCAATGCTGCCGTTTTTAATAATAGGGATATCTCTTTTTTCTTTGAGTATGGTAACAAAAGTATCCTCCCTGTCATAAACACTGCCATCCCATTTATTCTTTGCTGATACATATTCAATCTCCTTGTTGTCAATCGATATTAATATGTCCGGCGGCTCCGCATTGGTCGAAGTTGATATATCTACTGGTTCCTTTATAGCTGAACACCCTGCTATAAAAAATGTCAATACTATAATTAAAACTGTTAGAAATATTGTTTTTTTCATTATACGCCCCTCTTACAATAAAATCATTATCATTAACTTTATTCATTATTGACTTTTATATATTATAGACGTTAATTTTATTACTTATGTTCCTAACATACATCCTTCATCCATTTTAATATTATAAAAATAACACCAATTATCTTGACGTTATTACTGATTTTTTTATTAAATATAGAACCGGACAATTGTAAATATCCCTCAGTTTAGCTGCCAAGGTAGATTTACCTGAACCACTGTAGCCAATTATTGCAGCCTTCATGAAAACACCTCATCCTCATGTAGTCTCTCCAACTCTTTATACATATCCTCAATACTATTCTTCAAATGAATATATTCATTGTATTGTTTATTATATTCATTTAAATCCCATTCATCTATGTTTGTATTCAATATATTTTCAAGTTCGATAATTTTATCTTCCGTTTCTAAAATATCATTTTCTAATTTTTCTAAGTCTCTTTTGGATTTTTCTTTTGCTCTATATAAGTAAAGAACCGTCCGAGTTATTTGGACAGTTGTTCGAAACCATCCCAATTATTCTTATGGTAAATTCACCTTTCATATATTTTTATCATATAATAAACAACTATAATATGAAAGGTTGAATATCAAATGAATAACTATCTATTATTTAACCAGCGTCCACAACTTGCAGGGGCTTTAAATGTTAATTCCAAATTGATGGATTATAATGTTAATGTACCTATAAGCTTAATGAAGTCTATTGAGGGAAAATATTTTGTTGGAACGGCTCCGAACCTACGATTTGGCAACGTTACCAACGCATGGGCAAGACTATACAATCCGACAAATTCCGGTGTCAACTTATTTGTAAATACTTGGACTGTAAGTGATATCTTTTCAACGCCATACAGTGTACAAATTTGGTTTAACAGTACACCGCCGGGATTAGTCCAATTTTCTCAATTTGTTACCCCTTCCAATTTGACAATTACTCCGCAGCCACAGTCTCATATACAGCTTCAATATGCTATCGCGGTCAGTGGTTTGCCGGCAGGCGGAATGAAAGCTTACGGCAGATACGGTCTCGCCGGTACTACCATAGTTTCAGAGGAAGAAGGGAAATTTATATTCGCTCCCGGTGGTTCATATTTAATTTTTATATCAAACCCCGAAAGACCAACTGTGCCTGCTTCAGGTAATATTGCATTTGGATGGTGGGAAGAACCAATTTGGCAATAGTCAATTATACTTAACAGTAAATTATGCTTATATAAATAATGATTGGTATGAACATGTCACCATACCTCTTTTGGTATGTTCTCCTTCCTTTGTTAAAAGAGAACTGACTCCACAAAAAAATTCTGAGAACGAATAAAACTATCCCTTAGAATAAACAAAACAAAAAATAAAAAAATTCTAAAAATAAAAGAATCGTTCCTAATATAGACTAAGAACGGAAAGAACCGTCCCCAAAATTTTAAAATTTTAGAATTCTCTTTTTTCGCTTTCTTCTTCGAAATATTCAACTTCTTCCAAATCCATGCTGACTTCAATTCGAACCAAGGTACGGCGCAGCAAGATAAGAGAAGTTTGGATTCGTCGTTCTTCAATTTTCTCTTTAAATAAGGCTTCTAATTCTTTACGATCTGTTTCAGCACGTTCCAAATCGATTTCTTCCGGTCTCTGAGCTATTGTACTGAAAATATTAACCGTTTTTTTCCCTATTTCGGCTATCCCGCCGAATAGAGCAAGCTTCTTCACAACACCATTATTAATAATGCGGAGAATACCATCGCCAAGTATAGCTGAAACAGGTGCATGACCGGAAAGCACACCTAAGTCGCCGTCGATGCAGCGCATTATAACCATATCGGCCTTTTCAACGAATTTAAGTCCGCGAGGTGTGGTTATATTAAGGGTAATTTTTTTATCATTTACTGCATTAGTCAGTTGTTCAGCCATTTTAAATACCTTGTGCTTTCTTGAATTTATCCACTACTTCATCAATGGAGCCTACATTGAGGAAATAGCTTTCAGGTATGTCGTCATGCTCTCCTTCTATTATTTCTTTAAAGCCTTGGACTGTTTCATCAACAGTAACATAACGTCCAGGTATAGATGTGAATTTCTCACCCACATAGAAAGGCTGCGACAAAAAACGCTGGACTTTCCTTGCTCTGCTGACAGTGCGCTTATCATCCTCGGACAGTTCATCAATACCAAGAATAGCAACAATATCCTGAAGGTCCTTGTAGCGCTGAAGGATTGCCTGAACATTTCTCGAAACGCTGTAATGCTCTGCTCCAACAATATTTGCTTCCAATATACGAGATGACGAGCCCAACGGATCTACAGCAGGATATATTCCCTGCTCTACAATTGCTCTGGATAAAACAGTAACCGCATCCAAATGAGCAAAAGTAGTAGCTGTTGACGGGTCCGTAAAGTCATCTGCAGGCACATAAATAGCCTGCACTGAAGTTATTGAGCCTGACTTTGTTGATGTAATGCGTTCCTGCAGCATACCGATTTCCGTTGCTAAAGTCGGCTGATATCCCACAGCACTGGGTGTACGCCCTAATAATGCCGACACTTCTGAACCCGCCTGTACAAAACGGAAAATATTATCAATGAACAAAAGAACATCCTGCTGCTCCCTATCTCGAAAATACTCGGCCATAGTCAACCCTGTAAGACCTACTCTCATTCTTACTCCGGGGGGCTCATTCATTTGACCGAAAATTAGTGCTGTCTTATCCATAACACCGGAATTCTGCATATCGTAATATAGGTCATTGCCCTCACGGGTACGCTCGCCTACGCCCACGAATACGGAATAACCACCGTGTTCTTTAGCAATGCTGTTTATTAACTCCATAATAAGTACGGTTTTCCCTACTCCTGCACCACCGAACAGACCTATCTTTCCTCCTTTTGAGAAAGGACAAAGCAAGTCAATGGCCTTGATGCCTGTTTCTAATATCTCCGGCTGAGCAATCTGATCAGTCAGGCTTGGAGGATCCCTGTGAATAGGCCAGTATTCTATGGCTCCTATCTCCGGCTTGTTATCAATAGGATTGCCTAAAATATTAACCATGCGGCCTAAAACTTCTTTGCCTACAGGAACTGTTATGGGAGCGCCGGTGTCTATGGCTTCCATGCCCCGGGTCAAGCCGTCTGTCGGGTGCATGGAAATACAGCGCACAGTGTGATCCCCAAGATGCTGCATAACCTCTAACACCAATGTCTCTCCATTAAACGGTACTTCGATAGCATCATACAATGAGGGCAATTCGCTCTCAAATCGAATATCAATTACTGCTCCTATTATCTGAATAATTATACCTATATTTTCAATTGTCATGTAGACCACCTTTATTCAAAATATTTACACTTCCTACGATCTCACTGAGCTCTTGTGTAATAGCTGTCTGACGTTTTCGGTTATATAAATGTGTTAGTTTCTCTATTATTTCTGAAGCATTCTTCCCTGCTGCATCCATATTGACCATGCGTGCTGCTTGTTCGCTGGTGTGAGACTCCGAAAACGCTCTGAATAATTTCATATGCAAATACAACGGAATCATGTGGTCAATAAATGTATCTTGATTTGGTTCATATTTTATTTCATTTTCCTTATCTGTTTCCTTAATGATCACAGGCAGCAGTCTTACTACAACAGGAACATAGTTTAGTACGCTCATGAAGTGAGTATAAGCAATAAACACTTCGTCGGCTTCGCCGGTCATATAGTAATCAACAAGCCATTTTGCAAGGCTTTCGGTACCGTAATAGACCTGGGCATCAGGTAAGTCAATTATTGTTTGTACAATATTCTTGCCCTTCCTTTTGAAATATTCATACCCTTTGGAGCCTACGGCAACTATTTTTTCGTTTTTGCCTTGATTCATATGTTCCAAAGCTTTTGCAGTAATATTTGCATTATAGCTTCCGGCTAAACCCCTGTCGCTGGTCAATACTATATACAAAGAATTCTTCACTTCCCGCTCTTTATAGAATGGGTGAAATTTTGCACCCTCCTGACTGCCAACTTCTTCTGCAACGCGTTTAAGTTCACGGTAGATGGGACGGACACCTTCCAATTGGGCTCTTATCTTAACAAGCTTAGTTGAGGCAACCATATCCATGGCTTTAATAATCTGTTCTACAGAACGGACATTTTCTATTCTTTGTTTAATATCTCTCATAGAACTCATACATTGCCTCCTTAACTGTAATTGTACTGTGTTTTAACCTCTGCAATGGCAGCTTCTATTTTTTCAGCTAATTCTTCGGAAAGTTCACCGCTTTCTTCAATCTTTTCCTTGATAGCAGCAGCATGTGTATCCACGTAATTAATAAAGTCCTTCTGAAAGTTATGAATACGCCCTAATTCTATGCTTTTTAGATGCCCGTTGCTTAATGCATAAAGAATCAAGACCTGATCTTCAATAGCCATAGGTTTGTACTGAGGCTGTATGAGAACTTCCATAATACGCTCCCCATGATCCAGACGATCAATAGTATCTTGATTGAGATCTGAACCAAACTGCGAGAAAGCAGCCAATTCTTTATACTGTGCAAACTCAATTCTAAGAGGTCCCGCCAATTTTTTAATAGCAGGAATTTGAGCTGTGCCTCCCACACGAGAAACGGAAAAACCGGGATTAATAGCAGGTCGGATACCGTTATTGAATAAATCAGCTTCCAAATAAATCTGTCCGTCTGTGATTGATATTACATTAGTTGGTATATATGCAGAGATGTCGCCTTCTTGTGTCTCTATAATCGGCAGTGCCGTCAATGTTCCGCCGCCGTATTCTTCACTCATGCTTGCAGCACGTTCCAATAATCTTGAATGCAGATAAAAGACATCTCCCGGGTACGCTTCACGACCTGGCGGACGTCTAAGAAGCAGGCTGATTGCTCGGTAGGCTACAGCATGCTTGGATAAATCATCATATACAATCAATACATCCTTACCTTGCTGCATCCATTCTTCCGCGATTGCGCAGCCGGCATAAGGAGCTATATACTGCAAGGGAGCAGGATCGCTGGCAGTAGCTAAAACTACTGTAGTGTAAGACATAGCACCGGTTTGATTCAGCACTTTGATTATACGGGCTACAGTTGATGCCTTTTGTCCGATAGCAACATAGACACAATAAACATCCTTATCTTTCTGATTAATGATTGTGTCAATGGCAATAGCAGTCTTTCCGGTTTCCCTGTCCCCTATAATCAATTCCCTCTGACCTTTCCCAATAGGAACTAAAGCGTCAATTGCTTTGATACCTGTCTGCAACGGTCTGTTTACTTCTCGGCGCATGATTACATTAGGTGCAATGCTCTCTATTTTGCGGTAAGAATCCGCTGCAATGGCACCCTTATCATCAATCGGCTCACCCAACGCATTGACTACGCGTCCTAACATACCGTCACCTACAGGGACTTCAGCCATTCTGCCTGTAAGCTTAACGGGATCCCCTTCTTTAATACCCGCGTCAGAGCCCATTATAACAACACCTATACTGTCTTCATCCAAGTTCAACGCCATACCATAGGTCCCATTGGGAAATTCCAGAAGCTCACCGCTCATTGCACTATATAAGCCATATACACGTGCTATACCATCTCCAACCTGTATGACAGTACCGGCTTCAGAAAAATCCAGCTGGGATGAGTAAGATTCTATTTGGTTTTTTATCACCTTGCTAATTTCATCTGTATTAACTATCATTCTATTCCTCTCTTTAAGTGCTCTCTCATAATGTTCAATTCAGACCTTACGGTACAATCAAAAATACATCCGTCAACTAAAATATAAAATCCGCCTATCACATCTGGATCGATTTTGGCCTTGAGCTTTACTTCCATATTTATTTGTCTGGTTAATATCATGCGGATGGATTCTATTTGTTCTTCCGTAAGTGCTTTGGCTGAGACAACTTTAGCTTCTAATCTGCCAAAGAGCCTGTCTGTACGTTCTATATATTCTGTTAATGCCGGAACAATCAAAAATTCTCGATTTTTTCGAACCATGAGATATAAAAATCCCATTATATGCTTGGCAAGCTTATCTGAAAAAGCATTTTGGAAAAGCTGGTGTTTAGCTGAATCCGGCACATGGGGATGAGCAAGAAAAGCCTGCACATCATCTCTTTCCAGTGTATTTCTTACTATAACCGCTTGCTCTAAATCTTTTTCCAAACTGCCTTTTTCTTCTGAAATTTCCAAAAGCGCATTAGCATAACGGTCCTTTAGCTTTGCCATTTTGCACCCTCCATCTTAGCCAATGATTCCTCAAAGAGCTTTTCTTGAGTATCTTCATCTATGTTTTCAGTAATATATTTTTTGGCCATAAGAGAAGCAAGTTCGATGATATAAATACGGGTTTCTTCTTTAAGACGGCTTTTTTCCGCCGAAACACTGTCTGCCGAGCGTTTTTTAATCTCTACGGCTTCCAATTTGGCATCTTCAAGAATTAATTTGCTTTCTTCGGAAGCTTTAAGCCTGGTAGCTTCAAGAATCTCTAAACGCTCTTTATCTATTTCTTTTATCTTTGCGTCGTATTCAGCTATCAACTCCTTTGCTTTGAGCATAGCCGCATCCGAGTCATCAATCTTTTTTTGAATTCCTTCCGTACGTTTACGCAAAAAATCCTTAACGGGATTATAAAGAATAAAGCCTAATGCAACAGCTAAAATAATCGCGTTAAACAATTGGATGCCTATACTTATCAATGTTTGCGTATCAAGACCAAAAACACGGCCTTCAGGCACAGTTTGAGACAAAAACACTACCGTATCCTGCATTCAAATGACCCTCCTTCCCTTTATCTTTCATCAAATACGTCAACCATGCTTTAACTTATTAGGTTGACTAAAGTATCTACCAGCGGATTAGCGAACAGCATGATGATAGCAACCAAAAGACCGTAAATACCAGATGTCTCGCACATAGCCAGCCCCACAAACATAGCACTTCTTATATCGTTGGCAGCTTCAGGCTGTCTGGCGATTGATTCTATTGCTTGACAAGCAACTTTTGACTGTCCGAATGTGGTGAAAATTCCGTTAAGCAGAGCAATTGCAGCTGCAATGTGTATTATACTGATTACACTTCCTAAAGATTCCATAATAAATTCCTCCAATATTTTTTCTTAAATATTAATATATCAATAAGTTATTAGTGCCTTAATCTGCTGCTGCACCTCTAACATACATGAGACTTATGATAACAAATATATAGGTTTGAATAGCACCAAATACTACATCAAAGAATGCATGCAGAAATACCGGGATGCCAAACTGGACAAATAACGGCGTTAATGCATAATAGAGGGTCAGAATAATCGTACCGGAAAGCATATTGCCGAAAAGTCGAAAACTCAAGGATACCGGTTTAGCCAGCTCTCCGATTAAATTCAGGGGGAAAAATATAAAGTGGGGCTCGAAGAAGCTCTTCAGGTACTGACCTTTGCGATGTTTGAATCCCATAATAAGCATAAGTGAAAAGCTTGCAAGGGCTAAAGCAAAAGTAGTTGCCCAGTCCGCTGAAGGTGCTCTGAATCCAAAGATACTGAACACGCAGGATGTCAGTAAATATACAAAAACCATGAAATACCATGGGGATATATATGAGAGTTTTTCGCCTAAGGCATCACCTGCAAAATTATCAAATATTTCCACAACCGATTCTATTACATTCTGGCAGCCTGTGGGAATGACTTCGAAACTCTTTAGTTTAATCCGTGCTATGACTGCAAGTACAATAAGAAACAGCATAATGAGCCATGTGTTAAAAATTGTTTCTGTTATCCAAACTTCAACACCTGCCACATTCAAAACCCAAAGATTATCAATATTCAAAATCATTTACTGTTCACCGCCTATATGTCCGATTTTATTTTAATTTTTCGATGAAAATTTAATATTATATACTGCTAACTGGAAAGCCAATACACCGGTTACTACGCCCCACAAACTAATCTGAGGAACGACTGCACCTAAAAAAAGTACAACAGCTGTTAAAAAAAGCCTCAAGAAATGCTGAATGCCGACATAGCTCCCGGCTTTTTTCGTTCCCATTGCCAATGCTTTATCAACGGCATTCTCTAATAGAAATACTTTAAAGATACTGAAGGCTGAGCCCAATAAAACTCCAAACAAAAATGGCAGAAATTCCATAGACCGGTAGTAAAGCAGTGAAATCAGAACAGCTGCAAATGCTATAACAAGTATTGTAATAATCATTCTCTTTGCTAAATCAGATAATCTCATACTTCTCCTCTTCCCGCATCTCAGCGTTTTCCATCTTTATCCTTGGCTATATTAAATAAGGACCTGATTCCAGCCCCTACACCCAAAATAGAAAAAACCAAAAGAAACCATGGCTCCGTACCAAACTTGTCGTCTAAATACTGACCTAACAATACACCGACCAATACCGATGCTGCTATAGTCACTCCTATCTGCGAAAAGTTAGCTAAAGCACCAAACATATCACTGTATTTCTTTGGTGGTTTATCATTATTGTGGCGGTTATCCAAAGATAGCATCCTCCCCGCTAAAAACATAGTGTCCTGATAAAACATATTCGGACACTATTTTTGTTCACCTAAAATTTTACCATAAATATTAATATGATGTCAAGTTTTAGATTTATTGGAAACCCTGTATAAAGACCAATAATAAAAGAACTTCTTACGAAGTCCTTTGTATCATACTGAGCGAAGCGAAGTATCTCTCCTTGTCATACTGAGCGAAGCGAAGTATCTCTTTTTCCATATGTGCAAAATTTCAAATAATGTGTGAATTTTACTGAATTTTTCTCAATTATCAACACATTAGTTGAAATTTTGCTTATTTCATAGCTTGTTTTGATTATTCTCTAATATGCAATGATTCTACCACTTTTATTAACTCTTTCCTGCTTTCATAACCGCTTACAAAATGAACATATCTGTTGTCATTGACTATTATTGAAGTTAGCCCTCTTTTAGTATATATTATACCATCCATACCATTTATTGTGATCTCCTCTGTAGTTATTCCCTCAGTATCAACTGCCATGCTTACGTTGAATGTTAATTGTTCAATTGAAAGTTCCTGTCCTTCTTCATTAGTATAGAATAAAAAGTGCATGGACCTCATGTCGTCAATTACTTCCGTAAGAGTGTACCCATCAGGTATATATGAAGGTACGTAAACTTCTTCTATTTTCTGCGGAACCTCTATATTATCCTCATTTTCAAACAAAATTTCCGAAAACTCAGTATATATTTTTTCAGTAAGCCTTATTACAGGCATCCTTACTGCCTCAACACTCATGGATGCTGTTAAAACTATTAATATCAATGAAGCCGCTGCAATACTTCTTCTTATTTTAAATCTGTTTATATTTATATATTTAATATTTGCCTTTTTTATTAAATGCTTCATCTTCTTTTCGAAATAAATAGAAAAGCTGTGATAATCAGTTATGTTTGATGGAATGGTTTTAAGCTCTCTATCCATTGCAGCTATTAGTGCTTCTTTTAGAATTTCATTAGTCATGCAGACTCACCTTTCTTAAATTAATGAGTATATTTTTACATTTCAACAGTGCTTTCATGAATACTATGTTCCTTAATCACGGCAGCATTTTCATGAATAATATAATTTTTAAGCTGTTTTCTCCCGCTATTAAGCTCCCCAAGCAGCTCCCCGCAGGAATAATCCGCTACAGGCATGTTATCTGATAATTCATATCCCAACACATCTTTCCAAACAACTACAGCCCTGTTAATAGGTTTAAGCTTTAATAAAGCACTCTGAATTCCATCTATATTATCATTATAACTCGTAAATGGTTCAGCAAGAAATATCTTCACCAATTCTTGAATTGTCGACTGAAACATATTTGCAGTAACCCTATAATCCTCATTTGATTCCTTGATTGTATGAGTTATTGCCGATATAGCTATTTCAGAAGCAGCCTTTTCTTCACCGGTCAGCCTGAATGCAACTGTATATACCTTCTTAAAATATAATTCCATATTCATTGTTCTCCTGCCTATATCTAAAAAAATTTTGTCCTATACTATATAAACATTTCAGAAATAGTTTTGGGGACAAAATTTTATATGTGTTACTATCATTTCTTCATGAAAAATTTCAGACTGAAGTAATTTTCCTTAGCATTTTCTGACGGCGCCAAAATATTTGTTATCTTTGTGTATCCTGAATACTCTATATCACAATCAAACGTAATTCCGTTCTCCACAAAGTTGTAGTCATTGAAAATATTATTCGCTATATTGTCTGCTATTCGTTTGGGGATTTTTGAAAATAACCCCATTTCATTCTGTGCCCCTGCAAAAGCAAGGGAAGCCAAAAACATATGCTTGTCATATGAACTAATCATATAATCATGATTTTTCATTTCAATTTCAAACGAAACTCCTGTTACATACCCGTTTTCTATCGTGAAATTATACTCCGGCTTTTCATTAAGGCTAATATATATTATGGTTTTGTCAGTTTCCTTCTCCACCCATTTCCCGTCTTCATCCAAGTATTCATTACTAAAATCAATTTTGTAAAGCTTGGCATAATAATTGTGATTCTCCACAAATTCTGCTACATTTATATCACCTTTGTTGGGAGGAAGCTGCTGTGCAGAGGATATCGTAAATAAAACAGCAAATGTTGCTAATGATGCACCGATATAAATCACACCTCTATACCATTTCGTATCCTTGATAGTGTAAGATATTGATTCATCCCATGGCTGTGTTTCATTCTCTTTACACAAATTGTAGCTTTTCAAAAGGCGGATTATATTATAGATCGGAATATTGAAACCCATCCCTCTGCTTAAAACACCCCATGTTCTCTCTAATCCCTCTATATAGGAAAGACGTCTGCCATCAGGGTTTTCTATCCTAAGTCCAAATATTGCCTTCCCAGGTGTAGTCCCGAATAAATGAAGCAACAGCGGCTCTAAAAACAACATCATTATCGTTGTTATGAATCCATCGAGAAACTTCTCTGCATTATTTCTATCCAACACGTTTACATGAAACACAAATGCAAGAAAAGTTACCCAAAATATCATATATATAACTTCGTCGAAAGCCCTGGCTAAATACCTGCGCCATGGGTGTAATACCTGCGGCAATTTATCACCCATATTTGCCCTGTCCACTCCGGACAAATTTTCAATTTCTTTTATCAGCATATCATTCTCCTTCCCCTTTGCCTTTTGATGTCTAAATAATACACTATGAAGTCAGTTCACAGTCAAATACTTTTTGAAGAATTTTTCTTCCTCTTTGAAGTCTTTTCTTTACTGCTTCATTAGATATGTTTATCAGCCTTGATATCTCCTGAGTGGGCAAATCCTCTACATAAGATAAATATAATACATCCTTATAAATCATAGGTAGACTTGTGATTTCTTCTATTATGGAATCAACAGACAATTTTGATAAAACCTCATCCTCAAGACTATTATCATCTTTTATATTTTCTTCAAGTTCATCTATAGCTACATCTTTGTTTTGTTTTTTTAGCATATTGAGAGAAATATTTCGAACTATTACAACAACATATCCCTTTGTGCGATTACTGTCTACCTCGCTAATGTTGTCCATACTTTTAGCGATATTAATAAATGCATTATGTACAGCATCTTCTGAAAGATAATCATCCTTCAAAATGCTTTTCGCAACATAAAACATAGTATGTTTGTAACTATTATAAATTTGTTCAAATTTGCTTTTCTGTTCTTCTGTTTCTATTAGATTTAAATAAATAAGCATGCTTACCCCTATATTATAAAATTCGATTGCTGACCGATTATTGCTGCCAAATTTTATTATAACAGAGAAAGCATCGTTTAAAAAGTCATAATTCCCTTAAATATAAAATCTCCGTTAAAATCTCAAGCTTTATAAGCTATGCATGGCTAATCCTCATATGTAAAGTAATCTAATTTTGATTCAACTTCCAAAATAAATTCCTTTAAATACTCTCCAATTTCGATTATGCGTTCATCGCTAAGCTCAATTATTTTTTCGCTGTATTGAATAGAATCAGGGTTGATATGTTCAGGGTTAAGCTTTGCTATTTCAGCGTAATTTGGTGCATGTGTAAGCTTTTTTTCAACAATTTCATTTGTGTCAAGAGCCATTTTAAAATAAACATCCGGACCTGTGATAGAGCCGGCACCAGGTACAAGTCCTGTACTTACAGTAATAAAAAACTCTATCGCATTTTCATCATTTATTATTCTTGCACTGCCTTCATTGGCATATTCAAATTCTTCTGTTCCAAATTCTTCGAAAATTTTCAATCCGGCAATATATATTGACCTGTTCTCATAATCATAGGAAATGTATTCTGCAATATTATTCTCTATTGGCTCATTGCGGTTTATATTTTCTGACTCATGCTCTTCTGTAATTTTTCCAATAACAAAATCAGACATTTCTACTTGGTGCCATTCTTCAGATTCTATTGCCGGATTTTTAGAATATAAAGTTATAGTATTATATTCATCAATAACAGCTTTAAGAAAAAAATTCATATTTTGCGGCTGCAAATATTCATCGTAATAAGTTTGATAATTCTTGTCGCCCCTTTCCTTGGCTTCCTTAATATACTGTACAGTATCAGGATCTCTGTCATAGTTTTTATGCACTATTGTATAAGAAAATATAGCTTCTATTTTTCCACCTACAACTTTTTCCTGATAATCAGAGATATTAAAATCTAATAACTCATAATATAAAGAAAAAGTATTTATAGAATTTTCTTTCAAATATGCACTTATCTTATCTTCATTAGATACTGTAACAGACTTATCATTTTTAGGGTTTGTCATAAGACCAATTCCAACTGCTATAATAACGAAAATTAAGATAACAATTACCCAGAATTTTGGCTTTTTGTAATTCAGAACATTTTTAATTCTGTCCTTGGTATTGTTTTCTCCAAAGGCTATGGGGCTTCCTCCTAAAATTCTTTTGCCTGTTGACATGGAAAGAAGTGAAGATGAATATTCCTTTTTAATACTGTTTCCCATTTGCTTAACTACCTTTTCATCACAGGAAAGTTCCATATCTTCACCCATAAGATAAAAGGCTATCCATACAAAAGGATTAAACCAATGAATGCAAGTAATTATAAAGAAAGCTAATTTTACAATGTGGTCTGCTCGTTTTATGTGTGTCTGTTCGTGCAATAATACATAGGATTTTTCATTTTCAGAAAGGTGGTCAGGAAGGTAAATTTTTGGATTAACTATGCCGAAAACAAATGGTGTTTTAAAGCCGTTAACAATATAAATATTATCTTCCACATATTTTGCATACCTTAATTTGCGGTATAGCTTTACAGTGGTAAAAACACTGTAAATAAGAAGTATGGCTATTCCAATAAGCCAGACAGCTTCACCTATTGCAAGCCATATTTGCATAGGATTAGCACTTGCAGCAGGATTAACGGGTGGCGGCAATACATTGTTTACCGCACTGTCAATTGCTGTTATCCCGCTGTTGATTTCCGGTTTTGGCAAGTAAGCAATATCCTGCGGAATATTAACATTTTTAGGAATTAAACTGAATATGCTGTCAAATGAAAATGGACATATCAATCTGAACAGCACTGAAAACCATAGTGCGTAAGAATAAACCTTCGGGAATTTTTTTAGAAATAATCTAATCACTATTACAAAAACAATCACATAGCTTGCCGTAAGGCTCATATTTAAAACCGAAATAATTAGTTCGTCCATCGCTATACCTCCTTATGCTCATCAATAAGCCTCCGGAGCTCATTAATTTCTTTATTGCTTAATTTTTTATTTCTAGAAAATGCTGCTAA
>DNNJ01000422.1:0-1313 GCA_003487955.1 Clostridiales bacterium
ACCAATATCATTGCTTTATTTCCAAAATAATATATACTTGCTGCCAATGCAGGAATCAATGCAATTATTACATCAAGCATTAACTTCTGTGTTGTTTCATCGGATCTAATATGAGGCGACGATGAACCAATCAATTTATTTTCCATCAATATTTCCTCCTATTTAGCCTTTTTGCGTCTCGTTAAAATTTCTTTTTTTGCAACACTTATCGATTCCTTGAGCGGTCTCTTTGCCGGACATATATATGAACATGCACCGCATTCTATACAGTCGGTTGCATGATATTCATCAGCTCCATCGAAATTTTTCAATAAGGAAAATCTGCTGATTTTATACGGCATAAGGTAGACAGGGCACGCTTCAACGCATTTGCCGCACAAAATACAATTTGACACTTCCGGAAGATTTGCTTCTTTCTTATTTAAAACCAATATTCCCGATGTCCCTTTTATAACAGGTACCTGATCCGAAGATTGAGCAATACCCATCATTGGACCGCCGTTTATTATTTTCCCCGGCTCTTCTTTGTAACCGCCGCACATTTCAATTGCATCACTGAATAAAGTTCCCAATCTTACATAAAGGTTCTTAGGAGTCTCGACGGCACTTCCCGTAACGGTTACAACTCTTTGAACGCAAGGCATTCCGGTTTGGATTACATTCCCTATTGTAGCAATTGTACCTACATTTTCAACTACGCAGCCCACTTCCATGGGAAGTCCTCCGGAGGGAACCACTCTTCCCGTAATTGCGTTTATTAATCTTTTTTCGTCACCCTGGGGGTATTTGGCAATCATTGATACAACTTCTATGCCTTCTTCACCCTTAGCTGCTTCCTCCAATGCTTCAATTGCATCGGGCTTGTTGTTTTCAATGCAGATATAGGCTTTAGCAACTCCCAATGCCTTCATTACAGCCTTTGTACCAAGCAGTACAAGCTCGGGCTTTTCCAACATAATTCTGTGGTCGGCAGTTAAATAAGGCTCGCATTCCGCACCGTTTACAAGCAATGTATCCATTGTCTTGTCCTTGGGAGGGCTGAGCTTAACATGGGTTGGAAATGTTGCGCCTCCCATTCCCGCCATTCCTGCCTCCTTGATTATTGAAAGAATGTCTTCCTTAGACAGATTATCCAAGCTTCCCTTTGGCTGTACCGATTCGTGTACTTCCAATTTGCCGTCGGATTCTATGATAATGCTGTTCACCTTAGCTCCGCCCGGCACTTGCCTCGGTTCAATTTTTTTTACTGTTCCGGACACGCTTGAATGAACCGGTACCGAAACAAAGGCTTTTGATTCGCCAATTTTTTGACC
>DNNJ01000422.1:1596-3462 GCA_003487955.1 Clostridiales bacterium
TTTGCATCTTCAATTGGTACATTCTGTGTAAGGGACTTACTTTGAGGGGGATGAACCCCGCCTTTAAATGTAAACAATTTTGTGCTCATAATATCACCTCGTGATTTAATTAATAATTAAAAACATAAAAAAAGCTATAATACAAACATATCGATTATAACAGATAATTTTCGACTTTTAAACACCTTTTTTATTTATTTGTAAATTATTATAACATTTTTTACGCAATTAATCAAGAAAAGTATTCATTTATCAGCGATGAGGAGCAAACTTTTTTAAATAGCATTTAAAATTATAGTTTAGAATTTTTTTGCTTTTATCAACAGAACCATAATTTTAATGTTATGTTATCCACACCTGTATGGTATAACTTCCCGTTCGTATAAAACTTGTGGATAGTTTGCGGATAATTGTATTTAATTAAAATTTTACTTCCCATCTACCACCCCCTGTGGTAAAATTGAATTATCAGACGAAATGCACTGTTGTGTATTTTTTTATGTAAGATACATCTTCATCGCTTACTATTGCTCTTCGAAAAGTTTCTAGTAATCTTGAGGATGTATTTTTTATTGTCTGTTTTAGGTCCTTTAATATTTTAGTTCCTGCAAGATAAAGCTGCATTAGTATGTCTGATATTTGGGTTAATAAATAGTGATTTTTCATTGCATTTGGATTCTTGCTATTTAAATGTTCAATCTTGTATAGTATATTTTTCTGCGTATTAAATCCTTCATTCTCAATCTTCCATCTTTTGCGTGCACTTTTTACCATTTCTTCAATATTTCTGTTTGTAAGTTCTATGTCTGTGATCCATAGAAATTTTACTTTTGTTATTACATTAGTTTTCTTATTAATTTTTTCATACTCATATTCAAATATATTTGCTGTAAAAGCTTTGCCTGTTATATCTTCAACATGATTTACATATTTAGCTATTCCCTTTTCTTCCCCAAGTAAGTTTTCTTTTTTTCCATATTCGCCACTATCTATTACATATTGGTAATCTTGGACTAATGTTTTCTGTCTACCTTGTTTACACCTCAATAAGTAGTTCCAATTATGTTCTTTACATATATCTATTATGCTCCCTGCAGCATACAGACTATCACCAAGTATACATATTTTTAATCTTGGAAATTCTTCTTTTATTCGTTTTAATAAGCGTTTGGATGCATTTATTTCACAGTCCTGTTTCTCAACATCTTCCGATTCGTTTTCTATAAATTCTGTTCCAAGGCTTATGATTACATTGTCCGCTAATATTATTTTTGCCTCTAACACATTGTGGTAGTATACTTTTCTTTTATTTCCCTCTTTATCCGTTAATTCTTTTACTAAACAGTTGTCACAATGTTTTTCTTTAAAATGATACAATCCTGTAGCATCTAGTATTACCATCCATTGACCCTTTTGCATTTTAGCTTGGTAAAAAGTTTTGCTTCGTATCAATTTCTTTATCATTTTTAATCTAATTTTATTAAGTTCGTTTACTTCTAATCTTTCTAAAAAATTATTTATTGTATCATAATGGGGTATGTTTTCTATTTCTCGATCCATTAGCTTTTCTAAATTTGCAACGCAATTAGCATCTTCGAACCATTCTGTCATTTGTCTCATGCTTTCAATTGTGCATGAGTTTTTTAATATTAAAGGATATATTAATTCTTCTCTTGAATAGTTCGTATATTTTTCTTTTCTTGGATCGTTAATATTGCCTAAATCATCAATTAAATCAGGGAAAAAGTGATATTGCATCTTTGCAAAGTCAATTATTCCCTTGTCTTTTTCCCTTAGTAGTTTCTTTTTCGTTCTTGTTAGATGGTTGCTCATGATAAAATCTTCCTTTGCGTAAACTTTTTTATT
>DNNJ01000143.1:0-3247 GCA_003487955.1 Clostridiales bacterium
CTCAGATGCATTTTTTATAATCAATTCACTCATTATTGGTCTCCTTTGTCTGACAAGGGGACTGGGGTGTTGTCTCAAATGTCCACCGAGAACCGTCCCCTCCGGTCACCGTCCCCTCCGGTCAAAATTTTTTAAGGTTTTCTCAATTAATTCATCCTTTGCCACAAATGGTATTGTTATGTGGTCTTTACCTTTAAATTTTTTGTTGTATTCGATTGTCGTTTCAATTGAATGTTCATTTCTTGCCCAGCTTCTTCTTGATACTCCAACCATGGCATCCCAAGGAATGGAAGCATTTATTATTTTATCGACTCTTTTGCTTCCGTCAAGGACAAGACCGAACCCTCCGTTAATTGCCTTGCTTATTCCTACTCCCCCGCCGTTGTGAAGAGCAACCAAGGACATACCTCTTGCTGCATTTCCTGCAAAGCAGTGAACTGCCATATCAGCTGTAACATTGCTGCCGTCATATATATTTGATGTTTCCCTGAAAGGGGAATCTGTTCCGCCTGTATCATGATGGTCTCTTCCAAGCATTACAGGACCTATTTCTCCTTTTCTAACCATGTCATTGAATTTAAGGGCTATATCACGTCTTCCCAGCGCGTCCTGATATAAAATTCTTGCCTGGGTTCCCACAACTAATTTATTTTTCTCTGCATCTCTTATCCATATATAATTGTCCCTGTCCTGGCCTCTCCTGTTCGGGTCTATTACTGACATTGCCGCCTGGTCTGTCTTATGGAGGTCTTCTGGTTTACCGCTTAAGCAAACCCATCTGAAGGGTCCGTATCCGTANNTGGTCTCTTCCAAGCATTACAGGGCCGATTTCCCCGTTCCTTACCATGTCATTAAATTTAAGAGCTATATCTCGTCTTCCCAATGCATCCTGATATAATATTCTTGCCTGGGTTCCCACAACCAATTTATTTTTCTCAGCATCTCTTATCCATATATAATTATCTCTGTCTTGACCTCTTCTGTTTGGGTCTATTACTGACATTGCAGCTTGGTCTGTTTTATGCAGGTCTTCAGGTTTTCCGCTTAAACAAACCCACCTGAAGGGTCCGTATCCGTAATCAAAAAGCATAGGGCCCATAATATCCTCCACATAGGATGGGAATATAAATCCTTCACTTGTATCCTCGCCATTCTTGACAATTTCCTTCACTCCTGAATCAAATACAGCCTTCATGAATGCATTTCCGTAATCAAAGAAATATGAACCTCTGTCTACCAGAGTTTTTATTGCTTTAAAATGGTCAGCCAAAGTTTTATCTACCATCTGTGCAAATTTTTCCCTGTCGCTGTTTAATAATTCGGTTCTTTCTTCAAAGGTAAGTCCCTTGGGGCAATAACCTCCGTCATAGGGCACATGACAGGAAGTCTGGTCAGACAACAAATCCACATGAATATTGTTATCCACTGCATATTCTAACAGTTCTACTATATTGCCGTGATATGCAATTGAGATTGTTTGTTTTTTGTAAAGGTACTCCCTTGCGATTTCAAAGGCTTCTTCAAGATTATCGGTTACTGTTGAAACCCAGCCCTGGTTTAGCCTTGTTTCAATCCTTGAATAGTCAACCTCTGCAATTATACCTACACCATTGGCTATTTCAACAGCCTTAGACTGGGCGCCGCTCATTCCTCCAAGACCAGAAGTAATAAATAAATGCCCTGTCAAATCCCTGTCTTCAGGTATTCCCAACTCTTTTCTGCCTGCATTTATAAGTGTGTTAAATGTTCCATGAACAATTCCTTGGGGTCCTATGTACATCCAGCCGCCCGCAGTCATTTGCCCGTAGCTTGAACAGCCCATTGCGGTTGCTTTTGCCCAGTCCTTAGGATTGTCAAACATCCCTACCATAAGTCCGTTTGATATTATAACTCTTGGGCTGCTTTTATGAGATTTAAAAAGTCCCAAGGGATGACCGGACATAACAGTCAATGTTTGCTCATCTGTTAATTCCTCAAGATATTTTTTAATTAATTGATACTGCATCCAGTTTTGACAAACCTGGCCTGTTTCTCCGTAGGTAACCAATTCATAGGGGTAAAGGGCAACCTCGTGGTTTAAATTGTTGTCTATCATAACCTGGAATGCCTTGCCTTCTATGCATTTACCCTTATACTCGTCAATAGGTCTGCCGTAAATTCTTTCTTTGGGCATGAAACGGTAACCGTAAATCCTTCCATGAGCCATAAGTTCATCTAAGAATTCAGGAGCCAATGTTTCATGGAGACTTTCCGGCACATACCTTAATGCATTCTTTAATGCAAGCTTTATTTCTCTTTCATTTAAGGAAACTTCTCTTTTGGGAGCGCGTCTTACATTTTCCTTTAAAACAGGATACTCCGGCAATTCCTCTTCTATCTTGATTTTCATTGCATCAAGAATACTAATATTATCAGTCACTTCTACACCTCCAAAAAATATTTTAAAAAAATATATATCTTAAGATTACTTAAAGCTTTTTCGGGTAAACTATAAATGTAAGTTAAATAGTAAATTTAACTTCCCTCTCCCCCTTGTTTTTTTATAAATACTTTATTATGCCTTACGAATGTAAGGCATAATTTTTTTTAAGCACTGCACGGTATTTAACCGCCATCTTGTCAGGATAATATGAAAGCTTTGCTTTCCTTAAGCCTTCCTCGCCCATGTCTTCTTCTCTGTTTACGTAAATCAAATGAGGATATTTATCCTTAATCCAGGTAGCAAATTGCTGGTTTATCATAGGATATGCTCCTTGAACATCTTTAAAAGCTTTTTCAATATGTATTACATATGTATCTTTATTTAGAACTTCACCCATGGTATAGGCCACAACTTCGTTGTCTACCCTGATTAAACCGCCTTCAAGTTCAAGCTCGTTATAATATTTTAAGAAATATTTAGTGGCACAGTATTCGTCCATTAGACTGTCATCATCTTTGCATCCTGATTCAATGCACCACTTTTTATTCATTTCAATGCACTCAGCTTTGTTTTCCTCTGTTATGGTTTCAAAGGACCAAACAGGATTATTTCTTATAAAGGCATTTACATGATTTCTTTTTCTGTGAAGCTTTTTCCCTTTTAATGTAACCAATTTTTCCAACAGATAAACATAGTCAAAATCATTTCTTATTTCTTTAAAAGTAAATTGTCCGGGATACAATTCATTCAATTCATTAATTTCTTCGTAAGATAATCCTGCAAAAACAAGCTTTTGGTCAACAGACCTTATTATTTCTTCAATTA
>DNNJ01000143.1:3514-4686 GCA_003487955.1 Clostridiales bacterium
CAAATTAATTGTTTGGCTACTAAAAAATCATTGACTTTAGCCACATTTGTGTCATTTATGTCCCTCCAGGCAAACAAATTGCCGAAATTCTGATGACATCCGGAAATAACCGTTTCTTTCAATATAGGGATAATCCATTCTTTATCTTCCAATTCAATCTTTTTAAAGTTCAGCATTTTCTCCTTAAAACAAGTTGTTACGTTAAAATTTTCATCTTCCATTTATTAGTCCTTCTTTCTTACAAGCAATATATTACATATTATACACTATATCATAAAAAAAATCACCAAAAATAACAAAGGTGACAAGGGGACGATGACAAGGGGACGGGGGTACTGTCACATTTTTGAGAGCAGCGGGGACAGGTGTTAATTTTTCCTGTGAAGCAGCTCGTATTTTTTTAAACACATGCTTTGAGAGCGGCAGGCACGGGTATTAATTTTTTCTGTGACGCTGCTCATATTTTTCGAACACATACTTAACTAATAAATTTAACAGCACAATAAATATTATAAAAAATATGGATTTGGCAGGATTTTCAAAGAATGAGCTTACATTCTCACCTATAAAAGCTAAGGATAAAAGCATTACAAATTTTGAAGGCAGTAATATTGCAAGAAACATTTCCGTCCTCATATTTGTCAAAGCTGCAGTGCCGCTCAATAAAAATGACGGAGCGAAAGGAAAGCAATATAATAAAAACAACACATTCAATTGTTTTTTCTTAACCTTTTCAAGTGTGTAACGAAATTTGCTCCTGCTTATTTTTTCATTTATTCTTTTCCCTCCCACTTTTCTGAGTAGTAAAAACAAAAGAAATGAGCCTAAGCAATTTCCAATCCAAGAATATAAGTACCCAAAGAAAAACCCGAAAGCAGTTACATTGATTATTACAAAACCCACCAATGGAAGCATGGGGAAAAATGCTTCAACCACAGGAAGAAGTATTGCTGCAACAGGTCCCCATGTTTCAACATAATTTATAAAAATTTCAGAATACTCTGCAAATTCCAAATCCATTATCAATTCCTCCATTGGCTTTTCTACCTATTTATTATACCCATAGTAATATTTACATATAAAAGCCAACAAAACATTAAATATGTAAAATAAGGGGAACTCTGTTAATATTATCATATATGCTTGATTTTTTTCAATAAAAAATATAATAT
>DNNJ01000217.1:0-5410 GCA_003487955.1 Clostridiales bacterium
GGAAGACCATATTTATAGCCGAATGACACTATGGTTATGTTTAGATTGTATGATATGCTGCCTTTCACAAAAATATTTAAAAGCTCTTCCTTAAGTCTCCCGAGTGTCATGTTGGTGGTATCTATTATATAATCGGACTTCCTTTTTACTTCTTCCAATCTGTTTCTTTCTTCCAAGATTCCTTCAATTATAGTCCCGTTTGCAGATAAAGGATGAGGTCTTCTTTGTTCTTTAAACCTTTTGATCAAGTCATCATCGGAGGCATCGAGAAAAAGTATCCGATATTCAATTCCCTTTTTTTTCAGCTCTTCCAAGCTGTTGAACAAATCCTTAAAAAATATTCCTCCTCTTATGTCCGCAACAACTGCTACTTTATTTACATCCATTGATGAACTTTTGCATAGCTCGGCAAAATTAGGAAGCAAAGCAGGAGGCAGATTATCCATACAATAATAGTTTATATCTTCAAGAACTCTGATTGCCTGGCTCTTTCCTGCGCCGGACATACCTGTAATAATTACTAATTCCATATGCTCCTCCTTCAATTTTCCAAATTAACAATTCGATTTAGCTCAATACCCGAGCTTTCTGCAGCTCTCAGTGCATTTTCACAGCGCCCCACATTGTCTTTAATGTGGGAATCGCTGTTTATTACAAATTGTACATTGTATTTTGATGCTGTTATGAGCTCATCTTTGTTTAAGTGCCCGTGACTGTTGTTTATTTCAAGCAAAGTATTTGTCTTTTCTGCTGTTTGTGCAATTCTATCAATATTAAGCGGTATTTTATCTCCCGGATGAGTTAAAATGTCAATCTTATATTTATTCATGGCATTTATAACTGCATCAGTGTTTTTTTCAACCATTTCACCGTAAAGTTTTCTATTGTTTTTAGCTATTTGATTTTTAACTATGAAATTCCAAAAGTCACTTGCCGATGAAAATAAAGCTGCCAAGTGAAAGCCGCATAAAATTATATCACAATGCTTCATTATTTCACTGTCGATATCTGTAGTTCCGTTATAATCCAGTATGTTTGCTTCAACACCGTACAATATTTTCAGATTCGGGTATTTTTTTCTCGTTTCCACCACAATATTCTTGGCTTCACTTATCAAGTTTCTTTTAATGCCAAACATATAGTGAGCTGGCCCATGGTCAGTGATGGCTATTTCCTCCAATCCTAATTCATAGGCTTTTCCCGCTATTTCTTCAATTGATGACTTGCCGTGTCTATTTTTTGAATATGTTGAGTGTATGTGATAATCCGCTTTTAATTTCATAGCTTTGTTCCTACTATTTTTATCTCCGGCTCTAATTTTATTCCGAATTTGTCATATACTGTACTTATTACTATCCGCATAAGCTCCAAAACATCTTCACAACATGCATTATCGTAACTTACGATAAAGCCGCTGTGTTTGTCTGAAACCATTGCTCCTCTGTATTGCAGCCCTTTAAGCCCAGCATCTTCAATTAATTTGGAAGCATATCCATTTGAAGGTCTTTTAAATGTGCTTCCGGCACTGGGTAAATTTAAAGGCTGCTTTGAAGTTCTCTTTTCATTAAGCTCTTTAATTTTCTCCATTATATCTTCAACTCTGCCCGGAATTAAGTCAAACTCTGCTTCAAGAACAATGTACTCCGAATCTGACAGCTTGGTATGTCTGTAGGAAAATTCCATTTCTTCATTGGAAAATTCATGAATTTTGCCGTCCATATCCATGCATTTGACCTTTGTTACTACATCCTTCATTTCCCCGCCGTAAGCTCCTGCGTTTATGGGAACTGCTCCTCCCAAATATCCCGGTATTCCGCCGGCAAATTCAAATCCTGCCAACCCTTCCTTTGCAAAATATTTTGCCAAGGCGGACAATAGTATCCCTGCTCCTGCTTTCACCTTATTTCCGTCACGTTCAAGCTTATTGAACTTTTCTCCTATTTTCACTATTATTCCTCTAAATCCGTCATCTGAAACCAAGAGATTTGTTCCATTACCTATTATAAAATGCTCAATTCCGTATTTTTTTATCAGCTTTAAAACTGTTTTTAAGTCTTCTGTATCTTCAGGCACTGCAAATAAGCTTGCAGGACCACCGATTTTAAAATAAGTATGAGCTTTTAAAGGCTCATCTTTCAGCACCTCTCCCCTGAAACCCTGTGTCAATTTATCCAGCATGCGGTTGAGCTTCAATTGATATTCCATTATTTCACCCTTTCCTTATTAACTATGTATATTCTAACATTGAATTGATTATATTTAAAGATAAATTTTCAATATGGGCGGCTTGATGATAGTATTTAAACAATACCCCTAAGGACAAAAAAATGCCATTGAATCAATGGCATTTTTTTTGATTTTAATATGGTTTTGTATATATTTGGAAATGTGCCTGAGGGTGATCACATACAGGGCATTTCTCCGGGGCTTTGGCACCAACGTGGATATGACCGCAATTGTCACACTGCCAAACAACTTCCCCTTCTCTTTTGAATACTTTTCCTGATTCAATATTATTCAAAAGTGCTAAGTATCTTTCCTCGTGAGCCTTTTCTATTGCTGCAACACCTTCAAACAAGTAAGCAATATTATTGAATCCTTCTTCTTTTGCCACTTTTGCAAAGTCTGCATACATTTCTGTCCATTCGTAATGTTCACCGTCGGCCGCGTCTTGTAAATTTACGGTTGTGTGAGCTATTCCGTCATGAAGAAGTTTGAACCATAGTTTCGCATGCTCTTTTTCATTTCTCGCTGTTTCTTCAAAGTATTTGCTGATTTGTACGTATCCGTCCTTTTTTGCCTGGCTTTGATAGTATGTGTACTTAACATGAGCCTGAGATTCTCCTGCAAAAGCAGTCATCAAATTTTGTTCTGTTTTACTTCCTTTTAATTCCATATAACCACCTCTGTATATAAATTTATCTTATGAGAGAAGCTTGGCTTCTCCTTGATAGCTAATACCTACCATTAATCTATACCCTTTAAATTAAAATTTTAAACATTTATTATGCTGTACATTTCCTTATATTCGTCTTTGACTGTGTGTTCCAAAAGCTTTTCTGCCTTTATTCTCATGGGCTTTGAGCCGAAAATAATATCTATTTCATCACCGACTTCTACTTCCGTGCCGGGTTTTGCCGTCTTGCCGTTAATAAGAACTCTCCCCTGCTCGCATGCTTCTTTTGCAACGGTTCTTCTCTTAATTATGCGTGCGTTTTTTAAAAATTTATCTATTCTCATTTTAATCCTCTGATATGTTTTTCAACTTTTCTGCCTGGTCTGAAGTAACAAGAGCTTCAAGCATTTCTGTTATATCGCCGTCAAGGAATGCATCAAGCTTATACAAGGTAAGACCTATCCTGTGGTCGCTTACTCTTCCCTGAGGGAAGTTGTAGGTTCTTATTCTCTCACTTCTGTCTCCTGAGCCCACCTGGCTTTTTCTTGATTGAGCCAATTCATTAGTTTGCTCCTGCAGATATTTGTCATAAAGTCTCGCCTTTAATACCTTAAAAGCTTTATCCTTGTTTTTAAGCTGAGATTTTTCATCCTGACAGGATATTACAATGCCTGTAGGAAGATGAGTAAGTCTTACGGCAGAGTCAGTTGTATTTACAGACTGTCCTCCGTTTCCTGAAGAGCGGAAAACATCAACCTTTACATCATTTGGATTTATTTCAATATCAATATCATCTGCTTCAGGCAGCACTGCCACGGTTGCAGATGAAGTGTGAATTCTACCGCTGGATTCTGTATCCGGAACCCTCTGAACCCTGTGAACGCCGCTTTCATATTTAAGTTTTGAGTATGCTCCCTTTCCTTTAATAGAGAAAATAACTTCCTTGTAACCGCCTATTCCTTGGTCATTTACTGTTATGAATTCAGTTTTCCATCCTTTTCTTTCCGCATATCTTAAATACATGCGGAGTAAATCCCCTGCAAATAATCCTGCTTCATCACCGCCTACCCCTGCTCTTATTTCAACAATTACATCCTTGTCATCGTTTGGGTCTGTTGGCAGAAGCAGGACTTTTATGTCATTTTCCAGCTCTTCTTCTTTAGCAGTTAATTCCTTGATTTCTTCTTTTACCATTTCCTTAAAGTCATCATCTAATTTTTCCCTCAGCATTTCTTTGGATTCTTCAAGCTGATTTTTTACTTCCATATACTCATTGTATTTAAGCACAACCGGTTCAAGCTGTGCCTGCTCCTTCATAAGCTTTTGCAGCTTCTGTGAATCGCTTAAGGTGTCAGGATCAGAAAGCTTTTCACTTAATTCTATATATTTATCTTTTAATGCGTCTAATTTTTCTAACATTTTTATTCCTCTCTCATTTCTTAGTTATATGCTTATAACATTTGGGGACATTCCTTCAAGAGCTATCCCACAAAGAGTCACCCGACTTTGAAGGTGTGTCCCCATACCTCTATTGCTCGAACATATGGGGTTAGGTCATACCTGCTAATACTCTATCCTTCCCGGATAGGTCTTGATATGCTTTAATCTCTTTAAACAATTTTAAATTTCCAAAAATTTTTTCAACTGAATTTTTTTGTTCGCATCCTATTTCCACAACTAAAGCTCCATTCTTTTCATGGAGTTTTGCAAATAACTCCACAATACGTCTGTAATACTCCAAACCGTCCCATCCTCCATCCAAAGCTGTCCTTGGCTCATAAACAGAAACCTCTTCCTGAAGTGAGCTGATTGTATCTCTTTCAATATATGGAGGATTTGAGACTATAATATGAAATTTTTCATCTATAATATCTTCAAAAATATTTCCTTTTATAACCCTTATATTATTAAGAGCGTGTTTTTTTATATTAATATTTGTTGTTTCAACTGATTTTTGGCTTATGTCTATTGCAGTAACAAATGAGTTTTTTAAATAATATGCAAGGCTTATTGCGATGGCTCCGCTTCCTGTTCCCAAATCAAGTATTTTAATCTTTTGATTATTATACTTATCTTTTGCCATATTTATTACAGTTTCAACCAATGTTTCTGTATCGGGCCTCGGTATCAAAACACCTTCCTGCACGTAAAAGTCCAAGCCCATAAATTCCTGTGAATTTGTTATATATTGCAGCGGGTAACCTTCATTTCGCTTTGCAGCCAGTTTATAAAACTTATCTTCAATATCTTGGCTGATTTCCGTCTTTCTGTTAAGGTGCAGATAAATTCTGTCCTTTTGTAGAAGATAACATAAAATAAGCTCAACATCAAGCTTGGGCGAATTGTATTCCCTTTGTTTTATTATATCAATACCATCTTTCACCAATTTTTCGATTGTTACCATCTATCATCTTCTCCGCCTTGGGGAATCACCTTTTTCATTGCTGCTATTGCAACTTCCATCATTGAATCATCCGGTTCTTTTGTGGTAATCTTTTGAATAAAAAATCCCGG
>DNNJ01000217.1:5599-8961 GCA_003487955.1 Clostridiales bacterium
TAAGTGATTATTTTTGTAAAAATATTATCTTTTGAGCTTCTTCCCACGTACCTGTTTAGTTCATAGGAAAGTCCTGCAATAACCGGAAGCATTGCAAGTCTTATCACAAGTCTAAGAAATGGATTTGGCCAGCCGAAAAAAGAAAATACTATAATGCTTATAAGCAATACATTAATCAAAAAACTTGTTCCGCAGCGGGGATGAAGTGTCGAATATTTGCGGACATTTTCAACTGTCAGCTCTTCCCCGTGCTCATAGCAGTATATGGTTTTATGTTCAGCCCCGTGATACATAAATACCCTTTTTATATCTTCAAGTTTGGAAACCATATAAACATAACCCACAAACATCAATACCCTTACAATACCTTCCACCAAGTTAAGAAGAAGTGAACTCTTGATAAGGTTTTTTAACAAGTTAGTCAAAAAGGTGGGTCCCAATATAAAAATTACAACCGAAAAGACTAAAGCTAATATTACTGAAGTATAAATAATTGCCGTGTCTGCTTTATCCTTAAAAACTTTCTTCAAAAATTTGTCAATGGCATCTTCTTCATAATCTTCACCATAGAATTCCGCTGAATACATTAATTCCTTAACACCGCTAACAAGTGCATCTATGAGCACAAAGCTTCCTCTTATCAGCGGTAATTTAAAAAATTTATGTTTAAATATTGGGTTTATATTGCTTTCTTTTATTTCTATTTCTCCGTCGGGCTTTCTTACAGCCGTAGCTGTTTTGGAAGGTCCCTTCATCATAATTCCTTCAATTAGCGCCTGACCGCCTATACTTGTCTTTTTTACTTCTTTCAACACTATATCGCTCATTTCGTCCCCTTTTTATAAAAAACAACTCACTTTTTCGTACTATTTCCCGAGAAATGTAGAAAATTGATATATGCTTATTCATATATGAATTTCATATTATTCATGTAATTATACAATTAAAAATTTATTTCTTCAAGTTATTTTATCACATCAAAATAAAAGCTTTGTAATTATACCTTACAAAGCTTAATCTTTCTTTAACTTAAATACCTAATTCATCTTTTACTTCTTTGAATGCTTTGAGTGCAAAGTCCAAATCTTCCTTTGAATGGGCTGCGGATATTTGAGTTCTTATTCTTGCTTTTCCCTTTGGTACAACCGGGAAGTAAAATCCTACGACATAAACACCTTTTTTCAACAGCCTTTCAGCCATTTCCTGTGACAAAACAGCGTCTCCAAGCATTATGGGCACAATAGGGTGCTCGCCTTCTATAATTTTAAGGCCTATCTTTTGGATTTCTTGTCTGAAATATTTTGTGTTTTCATCTAACTTAGCTTTATATTTGTTGTCTTCCATCAGCATTTCAAGAACCTTGAGGGATGCTCCCGCAATAGCCGGTGCCAATGTATTTGAAAACAAATAAGGTCTCGAACGCTGTCTCAACAGCTCAATTATTTCCTTTCTGCCGCTGGTGTATCCGCCGCTGGCACCTCCAAGAGCTTTTCCTAAGGTTCCGGTTATAATATCGACTCTGCCCACAACATTTCTGTATTCATGGGTTCCTCTTCCCGTTTTTCCTACAAATCCTACTGCATGGCTGTCATCAACCATAACAAGCGCATTATATTTATCAGCCAGATCACATATACCCTCTAAATTTGCAATAATGCCGTCCATTGAGAATACACCGTCTGTTGCTATCAATTTAATACCGGCGCCATCCTTGTCGGCCTGAATCAACTGTTCTTCCAATGATTCCATATTATTATTTTTGTATCTGTATTTTTTTGCCTTCGCCAGTCTTACTCCGTCTATAATGCTTGCATGGTTAAGCTCGTCGCTTATTATGGCATCATTTTCGGTGGTGATTGTCTCAAACAAGCCGCCATTTGCATCAAAGCATGATGAATACAAAATGGTATCTTCTGTTTTGAGAAATTCGCTTAATTTATTTTCAAGCTCTTTATGTATTTCTTGGGTACCGCATATGAATCTTACGGAAGAAAGTCCGTAACCCCATTTGTCATATACATTCTTCGCAGCCGCGATTACTTCTTCATTATCTGCCAATCCCAAATAATTGTTGGCACACATGTTCAATACTCCGTCTGCCATTGTTGTGCTGATAATGCTTCTTTGGGGTGTTGTTATAATTCTTTCATCCTTCCAAAGACCGCTTTCTTTGATTTCATTCAATATGTCAGAATAGTGTTTCTTAGCTTTAAACATAATTTCCTCCCATTTTTATTTCTTAGTTCAGTCCGATATTCGATCTCAACCTTTTCATTTGCTACCCCATGTGAAGTCGTTGCTGAATACTTTTTATAATTAAATAATACTCCGATTATGTTTTCCTGTCAAGGGTAAGCTTGATGGTTTGTCCACAGATTAAAAACAGATAATTTGACAAATTATCTGTTTCACTTTGGGGACATTCCTTCGACCCTCATAGACTATCCCAAAGGAGAAGGTGTGTCCCCACTATTTGGGGACATTCCTCTCTTATCCCTCAAAGGCTCTCCCTTAAAAAAAGAGGTGTGTCCCCATACATTTAAAGTATCCTTTTCAGTTTAAATCCTGTGTAGTCGCTCGAAACACAATGAACCATAATATTGTCTATCAAACCCTCTTTTACATTTCTATGCCCCTCTTCTCCATGAAGATGACCATAAATACAAATATCTGCATTATATTCTTTCATAAGTGAAAAAAATTCATTAGGAAGCCCGTTATTGTTAAAAGGAGGATAATGAAGCATAATTATTCTCTTGCCGCTGACCATTTTTGCTGCGTGAAGTGAAATTTTAAATCTGTTCAATTCCCTTAGAAATATTTTTTCATTGTCAACTTCCGCAGAATACTCATCCATTGTATCCCATCCTCTGGTGCCGCAAACAACAACATCATCATATTTGTGGAAGTTGTTTTTCAAAAACTTTATAGTTTTCAAACCTAATCTGTCAAGCGAGGAGACTGTTGACCACCAATAATCATGGTTTCCCTTGCCTATAATTTTCATTCCGGGCAAATTCTCGAGCCTCATCAAATCCTCTACAGCATCATCAAGCTTTAAAGCCCATGATATATCACCGGGAACAAGAACCAAATCATCCTCGGCTACGGTATTTTTCCAGTTTTCAATTATCTTTTCCTCATGGTTTTCCCAATTATCGCCAAATACATCCATGGGCTTTTCTTTTTTAAAGTCAAAATGTAAATCGGCTATAGCAAAAATTCTCATATAAATTCCTTATAATTAATTATAATTTTATATAGTTGAACTTAATGTTCATTTGCTTAGAAAGCTCAGCCTCTCTTTCCTGACAAGTAAATAAAATCACCTGTCTTCTCTCGCTTTCTCTTGACAGCATTTC
>DNNJ01000217.1:9151-9295 GCA_003487955.1 Clostridiales bacterium
GACATAACTGTAATATTCATATCTTCGTCAATATCTACGCTTTTGTATTTTTCGCCTGTCAAATAAGCAAAATTGTCACTTATTGATTTTCGAAGAAGGGGCATGAAATCACCCTTTATTGAATCTGATATCTTTGTGATTTTT
>DNNJ01000383.1:0-7399 GCA_003487955.1 Clostridiales bacterium
GGAGGAATGACTTCTCATGCTGCTGTTGTTGCAAGAGGCATGGGTAAATGTTGTGTTGCCGGCTGTGAAACAGTAACGGTAGATGAAAAGAACAAAACAATGACTGTAAACAAAGCGGTTTACCATGAAGGTGATTATATTTCACTTGACGGTTCAACAGGAAGTGTATATGTGGGAGTAATAAAAACAGTTCCGGCTAATATATCCGGAAACTTTGAAAAATTAATGACTTGGGCAGATGAATTCAGAAGACTAAGGGTTCGTACAAATGCTGATACACCCCATGATTCTGAAGCAGCCGTAAAATTCGGCGCAGAAGGCATAGGTCTTTGCAGGACCGAGCACATGTTCTTTGAAGAAAGCCGTATATTCTCTGTAAGAAAGATGATTATTTCTGATACTGTCGAGCAAAGAGAAAAAGCTTTGGCAGAAATTATGCCTATGCAGAAAAACGACTTCAAAGGAATATTTAAAGCAATGGGTGTTCGCCCTGTTACAATCAGGCTTCTTGACCCTCCTCTTCATGAGTTTTTACCTGCAGAGGAAGAAGATATAGTAGAATTAGCTGAAGCTATGGATGTTCCTTTACATGAATTAAAAGCTAAAATCAACAGTCTCCACGAATTTAACCCGATGCTTGGTCACAGAGGCTGCCGTCTTGCAATTTCATATCCTGAAATAGCAAAAATGCAGACAAGAGCGATAATTGAAGCTGCCATCGAAGTTTCAAGGGAAGAAAATTTGGAATTCGTGCCTGAAATAATGGTTCCTCTTGTAGGCAAGAAAGAAGAACTCATCATACTGAGAAAACTAATAATCGAAACAGCTGAAGAGACAAAGAAGGAATTCAATTCTGATCTGGACTATCTTGTGGGCACAATGATTGAAATACCAAGAGCATGCTTAACAGCTGATGAAGTGGCAGAATATGCTGATTTCTTCTCCTTTGGAACAAATGATCTTACACAGATGACATTTGGATATTCAAGAGATGATGCAGGCAAATTCTTGGAAGATTACAAGGAAGCAAGAATTCTTGAACAAGACCCCTTTGAAACTATTGACCAGGAGGGTGTCGGCATATTAGTTGACATGGCTGTTAAACTTGGCAGAAAAGCAAAGGAGCACCTGCACCTTGGAGTTTGCGGCGAACATGGCGGAGACCCGGCTTCAGTAGAATTCTTCCACAGAGTAGGGCTTGACTATGTATCATGCTCACCGTTCAGAGTTCCTGTGGCAAGACTTGCAGCTGCACAAGCTGCAATAAAAGATACACTGAACGTTCATATTGATAAATAAAAATGTAAAAAATTTCACGGGTGTTGCTCTGAGACTAGGGCAACACCCGTATTTCAATATACAAATTTAAAATATATTTTTCGTGGGATTCTGCAAATTTACTTGTATAATAATTTAGATGATGGTGGAGGTGGACATGTGGATGAAAAGATTATTGAGCTTATAAGATCATCAAAGGACAAAGGCATAATGCTCATGCAACAACAATATTCAGGACTGATGCATTATATAGTTGGAGGCATCTTACAAAATGAGAGCGATATAGAAGAATGCATCAGCGATATATGCGTAAAGGTCTGGCATTCCATCGAGAGCTATTCTCCGGAAAAGGGCAAATTTTCCACATGGCTTACCGTAATATCGAGAAATACAGCACTTAATTATTTGAAACACAGGTATCCTGAGCATGACGAACTAAAAGAAGAGACAGTAAATACATCTTCTGTAGAAGATGACGTCCTTCGCCAAGAACGGGCAGAAGAATTAAAGCGTGCAATAAGCACACTTTCTCTTGAAGAACAGCATATTTTCTACCGTAAATACTATTATATGCAGCGGACATCCCAAATTGCTGCAGAGCTTGGAATGACTGACCGCTCTGTCGAAGGAAGACTATACCGCCTGCGAAAAAAGTTGCAGAAGGAATTACGAGGTGATTTTAGATGAGCGAAAAAGATTATAACTTTGATAAGCGGATGATTGAGCATCTCAGCTATGTAACCCCTCCGGAAGAGGAAATACGTAAGACAAATCCGTGGAGCAAACCCATTGGCCTTATCACTTGGGGTTTTATCCTGACAACATTTGAATTGAATTTTTTATACCTGCAATATATTCTGCCTACTATAGGAATTATACTGATTTTTCTCGGTTTTCGCAGCCTGAGAAACGAAAACAAATTCTTTAAGATTGCATGGATACTTTCCATATTAAAGTTACTTTTACAGCTTATAGACCTGATTTGGGTTTCTACGCCCCTAAACATTATGGACTATCCGCAACTCGTTATAGGTACGTTAATGTTTCCCTTCCAAATATCTATGTTCCTCGTTTTCCGGGCAGCTTTGAAAGAAGCTTCCAAAAAAGCAGGCAGATTAATGGAAGCTGACCCGTTACTTTGGGCATCATTGTGGACAATGGCAGCATTCCTTATTGCTCTATCGCCACTTTCAAACAGCTGGCTTATCTTTATTCCTATGGTGATATGCTATATTTTTATAATACGTTCATTGTACCACATAGGGAGTGAATTGGACGATACGGGATATGTTCTGACAAACGCCCCTGTCAAGATTAACAATCGAACATTCGGATGGATGTATTTTCTTATTGCATTTACAACTATTATAATCTGCAGTGTTTTTTACAATCACTTGAAACTAAAACCACAAGGGTATTCTCCGCCTGAAACAACTGAAGCAAGGCAACATCTCCTTGACAAGGGGTTTCCGTCTGAAGCCTTGCAATATCTAAGTAATGAAGATGTGACAATGCTAAGTGAAGCTGTGAATGTAGAATCATTTAGTAAGTTGTTGATGATGGATCCCAAAAGGATTGAACATCAGGAAAGCTATGGAGGATATACACAAATAACCCATACTTATGAACCGGGGAAGAAAAATATTCAAGCCACGACGGTATATATTGAAATGCCGAAAAATATAATGTATGTCATGCAATATTTCAAATGGAATGGCGGGCGGCCAATCTGGCAGGACGGCATTCTGATTTCAGGAGAAACAGCAGCGGATGACAAGCTGATAATCAGCAGCGGCCTATTCTACAGCAAAAGAGGTACCGGGTATACTGCGGATTTTCCCCGCATTGTATGTGATAAGGTGACACAAAACACGATGTTTGGCACCTACTATCCTGTGCTGATAACAGGCGCTCTAAGTTATCCTCTTGGCTCTGAAGAACAGGGTGGATATGTGCTTTACCGTTATACTGTCAAGGTTGACAGTGATATTTATGATACTTATAATATCTTTAGTTACGTACACCTTTTAAGCCCCTTGCACATTCCATATGCGAGGACCGAAGATTTGATTTTGAGCGGTGCTTATAACTTTGAGGATATGTTACAGCAACATCAAACAAAATATGAGTCTTTGGCATTAAGAGAAATTGACCGGTAATTATAAATCAACAATAATCTTCTCAAACTAAATCTATAAGCTGATTGTAAATTTTCTATTGAGATGCTCAAAATTTCAAGTTTTGTGTGAATTATAGTGGAATATATCTCAATTTTCGATAAATTTTATGTAATTTTGAACATATTCGACATGAAAAATATACTTTATTACTGGAAAACCACACAAAACTTGAAATTTTGAGCATTTAGTTATGGTCAGTCCCCTTAAACAAGGAAAACCGATTAAATAATAAAGGATTTGAGTTGCTTTAAAAACAAATCCTTTCAAATCATCCTTTATTATTTATTATTCTTTTAAAGCTAAATTTTTGTATGTATTGAATATGAATCTTAATCCATTGTGTTCATGTATTTCTGATGCATAAGTGAGAAGCCAATCCTTGTCTTCATCAAAATTATGCAAATATGTATCTGCTTCTTGTATGGCGTCAAATTTGGTAATATATGCTTCACTGCAATAGGAATACAGCTCATTGTACATTTTCCCGCCGCCTATTAAAAACACATCATCACTGTTGTATTTTTTAAGTTCTTCAAACAAAGCTTCTGTGGAATTAACTATAATGCAGTCTTCTTTTTTAAAATCCACATCACTTGTCATGACTATATTTATCCTGTTTTTTAAGGGGTTTCCTCCGGGAAGAGAAAGAAGTGTCTTTCTGCCCATAACAACAACCTTGTTTAAAGTGGAATTTTTAAAAAATTCCATATCTTCAGGTGCATTGAACAACAGTCCTCCCTTATTTCCTATTCCCCAATCTCTTGCTACTGCAACTATAAGTTTCATGATTACTCCCTTATACCGCTATGGGTACCTTTACTTTAAAAGGATTGTATTTGTAATTGTTTATCTTAAAACTATCCACAGTGAAATTATAAAAATTATTAACACCTTTATCTATTTCCAAGATTGGCGGCTCATGCTCTTCCATTTCAATCAGCTCTTCAATTATTGGAATATGCTTGTCATAAATATGAGCATCTGCAATTACATGAACTAATTCTCCTGCAATCAGTCCGCTTACTTGAGCCATCATATGTACCAATATTGAGTATTGCACCACATTCCAGTTGTTTGCTGCCAATACATCCTGAGAGCGCTGATTTAATATTGCATTTAACTTATTGCCTGAAACATTGAAAGTCATGCTGTATGCACATGGATAGAGATGCATTTCATGCAAATCCTGAAAATTATAAATATTTGTTAAAATTCTTCTGCTTGCCGGATTATTTTTTAAATCATATAAAACCCTGTCTACCTGGTCAAATTCACCTTCCTTGTATTTGTGCTTTATTCCTAACTGGTAGCCGTAGGCCTTGCCTATTGATCCTGTTTCATCTGCCCAGGAATCCCAGATACGGCTGTTCAGCTCATTAACATTGTTTGATTTTTTCTGCCATATCCACAAAAGCTCGTCAACGGCAGCTTTGAAATTTGTTTTTCTGAGTGTAAGAATGGGAAAACTCTCCTGCAAATCGTATCTGTTTACTATGCCAAACTTCTTAATAGTGTGAGCAGGTGTATCATCCTCCCATCTTGGTCTTACATCGTAAGCCGTGTCCCATACACCGTTTTTCAATATATCTTTACACATTTCTTTAAAAATTTTATCTGCAGTACTCATTATTTCCTCCCTCGCTTCAAATATTATAGTTATTATATATTAGAAGCCTTGAATTTACAAGAAATAATTGGACATAAAAAGGAACTGTTCACAGTAACCGCAAGTTCCCTGCTATCTCATAGTATTCTGGTTAATAAAATTTTTTATCTGCATTTTTTGTTCAAAATCCGCTACCCTTATGGCCTCAGAATCTTCATTGTCGAAATTCTTGAAATATATACACATATCGCCATCTTTAGTATCGTCATATCTTATGCATCTGAATCCATTATCATACATTTTTTTGATTCTCTCAAATTCGTTCATAAATATTCTCCCCTTATGTTTTATACATATTATTGCCCATATATAGGAAATTATGACTAAATTAGAGAAAAAAAATAAGCCTCATTGCTTTTCATGCATAGGCTTATGCTGTGCGTAGTTCCCTTGCTTCATAACTTTTTTCATCTAATGCTTCAAGCACATCTTTATCAAGCAGTGAGCCTGCAGAAGGAACTATAACGTTGGCTACATCTTTTAAATTAATTTTACTGCTTACACCGGACAATACACCTACCCCGATTGCGCCGGAATTTAATGCAAAGAGCATGTCGTTGTAAGAATCACCCACAATCGCTACTTCGCCGGGTTCTAAACTGTACATATTACAAAATTTCATGCACATATCCTTGTTAGGTTTTCGTTTCATTGTACCGTCATAAGAGCCGATAAAATCAAAACTATCATTTAAATTCAGCTTATTTATCAAATGCAATGCTGATTGCTTGGAATCTGCCGTTACCATACCCATTTTTATATTGTTTGAATTCAGATATTCATATAGAGTTTTTATGCTTACAATTTCTTTAAATTCAACATTATCCTTTAATACTTCTTTTCTCAGCAATTCAACTACATGAGTTTTGAATTTGTCAAGCTCAATATTTACATGCTTATTAAGGATAAAATGAAGCTCGTAAGCCAACTGTTCATGTGAGCTATAAGCCAAAGCACCAAAAGGTTCTACTCCCTTTTCCTTTATACCTATTGCTCTTTGAAGCTCTTTATTAAGTTTATCATTATTCAAATTGTATTCATTTAATATAGTTTGAATTGTATTGATTCCGGCATTTCTCCATAATGAAAAATCTATTAATGTGCCGTCCTTATCAAATAATATTCCTTTAATCATCTTATCACCTCCTTCAATTTCATATTTGATTATACTTTACACTTGGATTATATGAATTTTATACTGATATTGTAAAATGTGTGTAAATATAAAACAAATGTAAACCTATTAATTTTATATCATCACGCTTTACCTATTCTTAAATATACGGGGGAATATTATTATATTAATAAAAAACAAAAATGTGATAACTTGGAGTATAATTCCATGCAGCTTGCAAATAATACCATAATAAAGGAAAGGTGAACTTTATGAGAATACCTAAACACTTAGGGCTTATTCCTGACGGTAACAGGAGATGGGCCCAGGATAAAGGCTTGCAAAAAAAAGACGGATATGAATATGGGCTTAATCCCGGTCTTCAAGCACTAAAATTAGCACAGGAATATGGAATAGACGAAATAACTTATTATGGTTTTACTACCGACAATTGTAAAAGGCCCAAGGATCAAATAGAGGCATTCCAAAAATCCTGTGTTGATGCAGTTGAATTAATAGCAAAAGAGAATGTTTCCCTGCTGATAATAGGTAATTATAATTCTCCAATGTTCCCTAAAGAATTAATGAAATACACAAAAAGAACAAATGTAGGTGCGGGCGGTATAAAAGTCAATTTTCTGGTTAATTACGGCTGGGATTGGGATATATCCAACCTTGACAGTACTTCCTCCAGAAAAAACATAATGGATGGTCTTTATTCAAGAGACATATCAAGAATTGATTTAATATTAAGGTGGGGCGGAAGAAAAAGACTGTCCGGATTTCTGCCTATTCAGTCTGTTTATTCCGATATTTATACAATAGATGACATGTGGCCGGACTTTAAACCTGAACAATTTCATGAAGCAATGAAATGGTACAACATGCAGGATGTAACATTAGGAGGATAAGCGACTGGCACCAATAAATCTGGTGCATTCGCTTAATCCACAAAATCAAATTCTACTCCGCACACACTGATTAAATCTCCTTCTTTGGCGCCAAGTTCTCTTAATTTCTGTATTACACCCTTGTCAATAAGAACTTTTTGAAAATTTGAAAAAGATTCAAAGTCATCAAAATTTGTTGATGCAACAAGTCTTTCAAGAAAATCTCCTTCTGCCAAATATATATCATCTTCCTTGGTTACAACAATTGTAT
>DNNJ01000383.1:7682-10454 GCA_003487955.1 Clostridiales bacterium
CAATTTTTCATAAGCTCTTTTCTTAAGCAGCTCAAGTCCTTTGCCTGTTGCAGCAGACACTTGGATTATTTCATATTTACCTGAAAATTCTTTTTCTATTTTTTCTGCATTATCTACAGCCCCCGGCAGCTCCATTTTATTTAAAACAATTATCTGTTCTTTTTGAGACAATTTATCACTGTATTGTTTAAGCTCATCATTTATCTTGTAAAAATCTTCAACCGGATCTCTTCCCTCTTGACCTGATGCATCAATAACATGCAGCAACAATCTTGTTCTTTCAATGTGTCTTAAAAAATCAAGCCCTAAGCCTGCTCCTTCAGAGGCACCTTCTATAAGCCCGGGAATATCAGCAAGTACATAGCTGTGACCTTCCCCTATACTTACAACCCCAAGGTTAGGTTTTAAAGTTGTAAAAGGATAATTTGCTATTTTGGGCTTAGCACTTGTGACAGATGCTAATATTGTTGATTTTCCCACATTGGGAAATCCTATCAAGCCGACATCCGCAATAAGTTTAAGCTCAAGAACAATTTCTTTTTCATCACCCTTGGTTCCCGGCTCGGCAAAACGAGGAGTGCGTCTTATGGAGTTTTTAAACTTTACATTTCCCTTGCCCCCATGTCCCCCTCTTGCTGCAACATATTGCTGTCCGTTTGTCTTTAAATCTGCTAACACTATGTTTGTTTCTTCATCTTTTATCAACGTTCCAACCGGCACTCTTAAATAAAGGTCTTTTCCGTCAGAGCCATATTGTTTTTTCCCTCTTCCGTCTTCGCCGTTTTCAGCCTGATAATGTCTTTTGTATCTGAAATCCATCAATGTGCGCAGACCTTCATCGGCAACTAAAATGACACTTCCGCCGTCGCCTCCGTCGCCTCCTGCCGGTCCGCCCATGGGTATGTATTTTTCACGTCTGAATGCCACGCTGCCGTTTCCGCCTTTGCCGGCTTTTACGCTTATTTTTGCTATATCTACAAACATATTTCTCTCAGCCTCTTTTATTATTAATAACCTACGCAGGGGAATTCACCAATTTATATATATTTGGGGACATTCCTCTTACCCTCAAAGACTTTCTCCACAGTAGAGGTGTGTCCCCACACCTATGGTCGTCGCATAAAACAAAACCTACCGCTTAGGTAGGTCGTTTATTGCGCAAGCAACAAGGTTCCCGGGTACCCAACAGCAATCTTTGATTGCGTCGTTGGGTGGGGTTCTTATTATGCTTCTAATTCAACAGGATATACGCTGACCTGTTTTCTTGTTTTATCTTTTCTTTCGTACTTAACCTTTCCATCAATCATGGCAAATAATGTATCATCATTTCCTCTGCCTACATTATTACCCGGATGAAGTTTAGTACCTCTTTGTCTTACAAGAATGTTTCCTGCCAATACAAATTGACCGTCTGTTCTTTTTACTCCTAACCTCTTAGCATTGCTGTCCCTGCCGTTTCTTGAACTGCCGACACCTTTTTTATGTGCAAATAACTGTAAGTTTAATTTCAATAACATGTTTACACCTCCTCAAATTTAAGTGTAATATAATCACTGTAATCTTCCAATAATAATTCCATTCCGACCATGAAGTTTCTGTACACTATATCAGTTATATAATTGCTCTCTAAAGTTCTCAAACACATTAAACCTGTATCCTCATCAACTGAATATTCAATGTTTTCAGGGGCAATTCCCGCTACAAGGCTCAATGAATTCAATGCCGTATAAGACAATATTGAAACTGAAGCACAAACTATGTCAGCTCCTTCTTCAGCGTAATCTGAATGACCTTCAACTATAAAACCTTTGATTTCATCCTTGGTTCTATATATGGTAACTGTAATCATACTATCCCACTATTTTCTCAACTTTAATTTGTGTATATGGTTGACGATGACCTTGTTTCTTTCTGTAGTCTTTTTTAGATTTGTATTTGAAAATTATTATTTTTTTAGCTTTGCCCTGATTTTCAACTACCGCTTCTACTACTGCTCCGTCAATATATGGTTTTCCTACATTCAATTTTCCTTCATCAGCTACAAGCAAAACTTTATCAAATTTTACTGTTTCTCCGTCAGCAATTTCAAGTTTTTCAACTCTTAAAACATCGCCTTCCTGAACTCTATATTGTTTTCCACCTGTTTCAATAATTGCGTACATAATTTACCTCCTCTTCCCAGTCTCGCCATTGCAGGTACTTATCGTTTTAAACCTGTTCCGCGCGGCTCTAACAGCTATTTATTCTATCAAACTATAAAATGTTTGTCAACTTAATTTTTTTGGGGAGTGAACAAAATGGTGATGGAGCCTGCGAAACTGCTATATTCGATATATTCCATCTATATTGGACAACTTTCCCATTTTTCCTGCAATAATCTCATCAGATAGAATATTGCCGTCCTGCTCAATAAATATTTTAATATCGTATTTTTTTTCAATTTCAGTAATAATGTCCATGCAGCTTTTGATTATTTTATTGTACAATATACATCCCACATTTAAAATAACAGCTTCGGAAGATGTATTATACTTAATATTCTTTATTATTCCTTCAATTTTAATAAATATATATATTTTCGAGATGCTTCTGCCGCTGCCGCTGCAGTGTATGCATTCTTCGGTTATTAGATTGAAGAAGTTTTCCTTATTTTTCTTTCTCGTTATTTCCATAATATTAAGTTTTGTCATTCCGATAACATTTGTTTTTGTTTTATCATCCCTAAACAACGACTTGGCTTTAGCTGTTATAAGAGCAATACTTTCTTCCTTC
>DNNJ01000383.1:10721-17519 GCA_003487955.1 Clostridiales bacterium
AATTTCTTCAACCGCCTTAAGGTTGATAGCCAAAGCTGTTTCTTCCATATTTCGGCTTCCTGTATATTTTCCGCTGTTAACATCAATTACTGTCAATGCTTCCGTAACATCAATTATTATGGAGCCTCCGTTTTCAAGCTCAACTTTTCGGTCAAACAACATATTTATCTGGTTGTCGATATTGAAATTTTCAAAGACCCTTTGTGCCAGAATAATTTTAATATTTTGAAGCTCATCTCCCGGCAAGCCGGAAATCATATCAACAAATTTATCTTTTGTTACTTTATCTTCAACATAAATCTCTTCTACAGTTGAATCAATATAGTCCAAAAAAAGTCTTTCAATGAGAGAATTACTTTTATACAAAAGCTTCGGCGCATAGGAATATTTAAATTCCTGTTCAATCTGCATGTATATACAAGAAAGCATCTTATATTCCTTTTCTATTGCTTCCCTGGTACTTCCCTTTGCAAATGTTCTTATTATCATTCCATTTCCGTTTATCATTACACTTTTGCCTATTTCTTCAAGTCTTTTTCGCTCATTAGGCTCTTTAATTCTTTTGGAAAGATTAACATCCATGGTATTTGGGATAAATGCAATATATTTTCCTGTCAATGAAATGTCGGTTGTAACAGAAATATTCTTCTCACCCATAGGCTCTCTCACAACCTGAACCAACAGTTCATCCCCTGTTTTAAGCACCTTGTTAATATTTACAGCATCTTTTTTCCTAATATTTAATTCTTTTAAAAACTTGTCAGAAAGCAGGTCATCCAAAAACAAATATGCATTTTTATCAAGACCAATGTCAACAAAAGCAGCTTCCATGCCGGGAAGAATATTCATGACTCTTCCCTTGTAGATATTGCCTACAACATTTTGATTATTATTTAATTCAAAAAGGTAATCAATAAGTTTTCCGTCCCGTAAAAATGCCACATGATTAAAAAATACCGAATTACTTACCAAAACCTGCTTCATATTACCTCCTAAGACAATTGCACACCGCAGCGCAAGAACCGCTGTCCTGCCGTCCTCATTGTTACAATATTGGCTTCATTTCTTCATCCAGTGCATCTACTTTCATAATTGTGCAGTAATCAATTTCAAAACCTTTTTCATTTAAAAGCTTAATAAATTCTTCAACCTTCATGCTTCCTGTTTCTTGAGTTTTAAAAACAGCCATTATTTTAGTTTTATTGTTCATATTTTCAGCTTTTAAATAATGGAGCAGTTCATTGGTGTTTAATTCTTTGGTAATTAATTTACCTTTTTTGTTTTTTTTCTGCCTTTTATATGTTGCACCTTCAGTCAGCATTTCATCAAAATACTCATTAAGCTTATTTTCATCAATATCAGACTCGATATTTATTAGATACCGGGCATAGGCGCATCTATTCATAAGAGAATCCGCATTCTCAGAATATTCTGCTTTGATTATCTGCATTTCCTTTGGCATTACAGAGTTCATTTTTTCTGTAAATAACCCCGGCTCAATATTTTCATTAAGCTCTAATTCAAAATATTCACCGATACTTTCAATCCCCAATGACAATGGATATCCAAAGGAAGTTTTCATGTGGGGATTAAATCCTTCCGAATATTTGGCATTTATTCCGGCTCTTTTTACTGACCTTTGAATAAACCTTAATACATCCAAGTGGGAAATATATTTTAAATGACCGGTCTTGCTGTATTTACATATTATTTTGCACATGAGGGCAGGCACCTCCCAATAAATTATAGTTGACACCGCAGTTTGTGCATTTAAGTCTGCAGTCAGGAGTAGTTGCATAGCTTAGCGCTTTTTCATATTCGCTTATTAAATATTCCTTCTTCACACCTATATCTATAAAATCCCAAGGAAGAGTCTCTGTTAATTCTCTTTGTCTCAAAGCAAAAAAGTCAGGGTCGATATATGTTTCTTCAAATGCATCCATCCATTTTTCAAAGTCAAACATATCATACCATCCGTCAAACCGGCACCCGGTTTTCCATGCCTCTATCAAGGTTTTGGATAATCTTCTGTCTCCCCTTGCAAATACTGCTTCCAAATAACTCAATCTTGGTTCATGATAGCTGAATGATATCTTTTTATCTTTGATTTCTCTTTGTAATGCCTTTGCCTTGTCATAAAATTCATCCATATTATTTTGTGAAGCCCACTGAAACGGTGTAAAGGGTTTTGGTACAAAGCAGGCAGCACTTACATTTATTTTTAAATTACCCTTAATTTCTTCCTTCGGTCTGTGGAAAAATTTATCCTTTACTTTGTAAGAGAGCTCTTTGATTCCTAATACATCTTCCATTGTTTCACCGGGGAGCCCTATCATGAAATACAATTTAACAGTTGACCAACCTAAGTTAAAGGCTGTTTCTACAGGTCCTAAAATCTGCTCTTCTGTCAAATTTTTGTTTATAACATTTCTCATCCTTTGAGTCCCCGCTTCCGGTGCAAATGTAAGGCCGGATTTACGAACTTCCTGCAGCCTTTCAATAATATCAAAGGTCATTGAATCAAGCCTTAATGAGGGCAGAGAAATACTTATATTTTGAGCTTCATACATATCCAATAATTTTAAAGTCAAGTCGGGAAGGCATGAATAATCTCCCGAGCTTAGAGAAGTCAGTGATACTTCATCATGTCCGGTTGAACTAAGAAGACTTTCTGCTTGAGCAGCCAATGTATCAGCTTTCCTTTCCCGAACAGGTCTGTAAACCATCCCCGCTTGGCAAAAACGGCAGCCTCTCGTGCAGCCCCGGAATAATTCCAAAACTACGCGGTCATGAATCACATCAATGTAAGGCAAAATGCTTTTTTCAGGATAATAACTTTTGTCTAAATCCTTAATTATTCGCTTCCTTATTATTTCTTTGGCATTTGGATTTAACACTTTTCTTTCTTTGATTGTTCCATCGTCATTATATATTTCCTCATAAAATTGCGGAACATATATACCGTCCAGTGCTGCTGCCTTTTCAAGAAATCCGAGCTTATCAAAGCCGTTCTTCTTTTCTTCACTATACAGATTTAACAGTTCCGGCAATAGCTCTTCTGATTCACCTACAACAAATAAATCAATAATTTCATGCAGAGGCTCAGGATTATATGCACAGGGACCTCCTGCAATTACCAAGGGCATATCATTGCCTCTGTCCTTGGAGTTGATTGGCATACCGCCTAAATCAAGCATATTTAAAACATTTGTGTAGCTCATTTCATACTGAATGGTAAATCCCACGAAATCAAAGACTGTCAATTCATCCTTGCTTTCCAAACCATACAAAGGAATGTTGTTTTTTCGCATAACCTCTTCCATATCTGTCCAGGGTGCAAATACCCTTTCACACCAAACATTTTCCATGCTGTTCATTAAATGGTACAAAATATGCAGTCCCGTATGAGACATTCCCACTTCATAAATATCCGGAAATGCAAATGCAAATCTTATATTAATATCTTTATTCTTTACAACAGAGTTAAGCTCGCTTCCCACGTAACGAGCCGGCTTTTCAACTTTAAGAAGCTCTCTGTCAAGTTTTTTTATATCTATCATATAAAATTAATCCCTTCAAATTTCTTAAATTCTATGATATTTTAACATAATAAGCAATAGTTGACAACTTTTAATTATTATGCTCCGTTAATTAAAAAATAATAAAAATATCCGCTCTCGGTTTCGGCCACGAATAATTCTAATAGCTCATTCCGGCTAAAAATCCTGCAGCTTGCAAACTCGCTGCGCTCAAACAGTGCAAGCTGCTTAACGGATTTTTAACCTTCATTTGCTAAGAATTATTATCGTGTCCTGCAAATGTTCGCTTAATATTTTTATTTTTTTATAAGCAAATTGACAAAATTCTATAAAACATTTACATTGAAAAAGAAACAAAAGTATTGTAAAATTAATAAAATTAATTTAGTGAGGTTAATATGAATTACGAAGAAGCAATTGAATTTATACATTCAACATATAAATTTGGCTCAAGATTGGGTATGAGAAATATTACAAAGCTTATGGAATTATTAGGTAACCCGCAGAACTGCTTCAAAATTATACATGTGGCAGGAACAAACGGCAAGGGCTCAACCTGCAATTTAATTCATGATGTGCTTATGGAATCGGGCTACAAAACAGGTTTGTTCATAAGCCCCTACTTAGAGGAGTTCACGGAAAGAATACAAATTAATAAGCAGCAGATAGATAAAGACTCTTTGGCAAGGATTACAGAATTGGTAAAAGATAAAGTTAATATTATGATTTCTGAAGGATACGACCATCCCACTGAATTTGAGGTTGTAACTGCCATTGGCTTTAAATATTTTCAGGAGAAGAATATTGAGCTTTTAGTACTTGAGGTTGGATTGGGAGGAAGATTTGATGCAACCAATGTGGTGAAAAAACCATTAGTTTCTGTTATTACTTCCATAAGCTATGACCACATGGAGCAGCTTGGAGACACATTGGAAAAAATAGCCTTTGAAAAGGCAGGAATTATAAAAGAGGATTCATCTGTTGTAATCTATCCTCAAGCCCATAATATAACAAATGTCATAAAAGATGCAGCTAAAGAAAAGAGGGCTAAAGTCTATGAAGCTGATAAATATAATATTGAAAAGACAAAAGCTGATATTACAGGGCAAAGGTTTAAATATTTGAAAAGAGATGTTTTTGAGCTTCCGGAGCTAAAAATAAACTTATTGGGGGAGCATCAGCTTTTAAACGCATTGACTGCACTTTCAGCCTTGGAGCTTATAAAAAAACAAGGTTACAACATAAGTTCAAAAAGTATAGTAAATGGTTTTTCAAACTGCAAATTTCCCGGCAGGTTTGAGATATTAAACAGAAACCCTATGATTATTATTGACGGGGGGCATAATATTGACGGCATTCGCAGTTTTACAAACACTTTTAAGGAATATTTAAAGGACAATGCAACATTTTTCTTTGGTATTTTGAAAGATAAAAACCCTGAAGAAGCCTTGCAATTATTACTGCCTTTAGCAAAAGAAATTTACACTTTAACTCCCTTAAGCCCAAGAGCATTAAAAGCAGCGGAATTAGCTGAATTAATAAAAAAGCATTCAAATATAAAAGTTACCCCTTTGGAAAACTACGAGGATATAATTCCTGTGATTAAAAATGCAAGCAAAAATGAAATAATAGCCTTTTCAGGCTCATTATACATGATTGGAAATGTAAGGACACTGCTGAGAAATAACGGGTTTGCAAATAATATTAAATAGGATTTGTGCAATCACAAATCCTTCCTTTCAAAAATCTATCAGCCCCAAGCTGATTTTTAAGCAATCATCCACCTCTCCCATGAGGTTTTTGTCAAAACGTCCTATCTTTTCTTTAAGCCTTTTTTTATCTATTGTGCGGATTTGTTCAAGCAATACAACAGAGTCCTTAGGAAGGCTGAAATCCTCAGAACTTATTTCTATATGAGTAGGCAGCTTCGCCTTGTTAATCTGAGACGTGATAGCAGATACAATCACCGTAGGGCTGTATCTATTCCCAATATCATTTTGCACAACTAAAACCGGTCTTACCCCTCCTTGCTCAGAGCCAATTACAGGACTCAGATCGGCATAGTATACATCTCCCCTTTTAACAATCAAACTATTCACTTCCTAATAATTTAGTTTCATAGCTTAAAAAGTCCTCATAGTCCCCTTCTGAGTATTCTTCAGTAATGCTCTTGTTGATTTTACTCATTTCAAGGTAGCCTGCTTTCATCTTGTTTCTGATTTCAAGCTTCCTTTTTTCAATCAAATAAAACCTTATGGATTTTCTTATAAAGTCACTTCTGTTTGTTCCTTCTTCTTTTACTGCATTGTCCAATTCCCTCAATAAATTTTCAGGGATGGAAATCAGCACTTTTTTATTCTCCGCCAAGATACACACCTCGCAATTGCACAGTTATTTTATATTGTAACACAACAAGCACATAAGTTGTATGGTAACATTTGTATTATTCGTAAATAATTATTAATATTATTCCTCAATATTTATTATTTCATACCGTATAGCTTTTACCAATTTATCATTATTATAAATAAAAATTGTCTTTGGAAGCAGGTTTTCTTTGCTGAAATTTAAAACATGCTTGTATTCTCCATCCCAATAAATCAATTCTTCAGGAATATCTTCCAATACATCAAATTTTCCAAAATTAAAATCATGCATTAATGTCTCATTTAATTTAAAATTCTCAATCGTCACACTGCTTTCAGGAAATTTATCATTGTTTAATATACATCTGTTTCCTGAAACATACGCATAGTTCCATGCTTCATTTTCCGATTCTGTCCTGATGCTGTAATTTCCGTCCCTGCAAATAATATTTACCTTATAATCATTTTCTGTTTTATCCGTATATACCTTCATCAATGCTTCGCCTGTATAATTAACAGGCAGAATAAATGGATTATCTTCAGCGGTACAACCGCTTACAACTATCAATAAAACTAAGCACAAAACTGTTAACCTCATACCAAAACCTGCTTCCATCTTTATAATATGATTCACCCGGTATTTAAAAGGATGTGATTCCTTACTGCATTCGGAATGACACTTTGACTTTTTGGATATTAATTATAATATACAATATGATGGAATTATTAAATATATGCCATATCATTCAGCTACGCACTGCGCAACCGCAAGCTCCCCGGTATGAGATATGGAGATATGAATATTTTTAATATCAAGCTCCTCTGCTCTTTTTAATGCATTGCTTAATAAAACAACATAGGGTTTATCATTTTCATCCTTTAATATTTCAATG
>DNNJ01000204.1:0-353 GCA_003487955.1 Clostridiales bacterium
TGTTTGTGCGCAGCAGCGTGAAAAACTACTGTGGGACGATATTCTATGAGGATTTGCTCGAGCCGCGCCCGATCCCGAACATCAGCTATAACTGGAGTTTTATGTAAAAGCGGAAAACTGATCTTGAGTTCCTGATCGATCTCATAGATCGAATTTTCTCCCCGCCCTAAAAGCAAAAGAAGCTCCGGTTCAAACTTGGCTACTTGCCGGCAAAGCTCGGAACCAATGGAACCACCGGCGCCGGTAATGAGCACCCGTTCCCCTTTAAGATACCCGGCGATTTCTTCGACGTGAAGTTTGACCGGTTTTCGTCCTAATAGATCTTCTATGCGAACTTCCCTCACTTGATCGAG
>DNNJ01000204.1:601-4166 GCA_003487955.1 Clostridiales bacterium
TCCTTGGCTAACGCTACTACCTCCCTCAGTCTTTGTCTGGGAGCTGAAGGGATCGCCACCAAAATCTCATCCACTCGGTACATTGCAGCGGCCTGGGATAACTGATCGATACTGCCAACGACCGGAATCCCATGTAAGCGCAGCTTAATTTTGCTTAGGTCATCATCAAGGACTACTACCGGGAGATGGGGGGCAGGTTTTTGCAACATTTCCCTGATTATGAGGGCCCCGGCTTGTCCGGCGCCCACCACTAAAACCCTTTTTCCCATTTTGGGGTTATACTCAATAGAATTAAGAATCTCTCGTCGGAACCGAATCCCAAAACGAGTTCCGCCGATCAGTAGAATATTAATTACCCAACCAATAAAAAGTACGCTTAAGGGGAGGGAGGGGGTGAGGATGATCCAATCCACAAACGTAATTAACATCGAAGAAACAGTTACTGCTTTGATAATCTGGATCATCTCTGGCAGGCTAGAATAACCCCATAAACTGTTATATAAGCCAAAAAAAATAAAACAAATAATCCGCAAAGATGTAATCAAAATAACGTAATATAGCCATTTACTCTTATAATGCAAAGGAATTTTTCCCTCAAACCTGACCACAAACGATAACCATAAGGTGAGGTTGATGAGAAAAATATCAATTAGTAAAAGTATTTTTCGTTTCCAATTCAGTCTCATCCAGATTCTCCTTTGAACCATACTTCCATCAAAGATATATTAGTTTTAACATTTGTAATACTTCGTTTTGTACTTTGTAACTATTATCGGCTATTTGCCGAAAAAATAAAGTGAAGAATATTTCACTTTATATATACTTGATGTAATTGATACCACCTATTAATAGACAATCTTTTCCCAGATGTCAATTGCTACAACCAGTACAAACAGCGATAACTAAGGTTGCTCATTACTCCGTATGTTATATTCGATATTTTAAAAGCTATTCCTTTAAATTTTGATAGCTAGAGTTTAATTTTCGTAGTTTTTACCCCTTATATTTAGATAATGCGGAAACGTTCCATTTTATTGCCTAGTATTTAATATAGACATAAGTTAAGAATATTTTGCGGTTTTGCCGAAATCACTCTAAAATGTCTTTTAGTAAAAGGTTTTTCAAAAAATGGATAGAAAAATATACCATAATAATACGATAAATATGAATGATATAGCATTAACTTATCGAAAGGATTTAAAGATATGCTTATATTTTGTAGTGTTCTCGGAGAAAATCCATCTCGCCCACTACGAAAAAATTTAGTGATTGATGAGGGTTTATTTGAAAAAATTGGCGATGGCGATCCTATTGCTTTTGAGGAATTGTATCGTCTAACTGAAAAAACAGTTTACGCTTACCTGCTTTCCATTTTGAAAAACCATGATATGGTACAAGATGTCATGCAGGATACTTATTTGAAAATTCGCTCTGCAGCTCATCTCTATAAACCACAAGGAAAACCTTTAGCTTGGATTTTCACTGTCGCCCGCAATTTAGCTTTAATGAAAATCAGAACAAACAAGCGATATGTTAATACCGAATTTTCTTATATGGAGAATGATATCAACTTTTCTTATTTAACTGATGACGATGATAAGTTTGTGTTGCAAATGGCCTTAAAAATCCTGAACGAACAAGAACGAAAAGTTATTTTATTACACGCCGTTTCCGGTTTAAAACATCGCGAAATTGCCAGTAACCTTTCTATTCCTCTTTCAACCGTACTTTCACAATATCATCGTGGTCTAAGGAAGTTAAGAAAACATCTATCTGAAAGGGGGGGGTATAATAATGAACCGTAAAAGAATTGAAGCTCATCTAAACCGCGCTATAGAGCAACTAATACCGGATTTATTTGAAAGTCTGGCCAATACACCTATACGAAAAATGGAAAAACATGATTATATCACCCATCAAGAAGTAGCTGAACAACCTAACTATCAACAACAATTAATCACTGTTAGTGTCAGTATCATGTTAATAATTTGTATTTTAATTAATTGGTTTCAATTTATCTCTGTGGATAGTATCGTTAGTATAGATGTAAATCCCAGTATTGAAATCACCACCAACAAATGGAATAAAGTATTGGGAATTAAAGCCTTTAACTATGATGGAGACATTATCCTAGACCCTATAAATTTAAAAAATACAGATTTAAGTATTGCCCTTAATGCTATTTTCGACTCTATGTTCCAGATGGATTTTATTGGTAAAGATAGCAATGTAATATTAGTGTCTGTGCATAATAAAAATGCTACCAGCGCTGCAAAACTTCATGAACTCATTATAAAAGATATTTCTTCTTGTCTCCGTAAAAAAGAAGTTAAGCCTATGATACTACAGCAAACTATATTATCCCACAATAAGCCGAAGAAGTTAGCTAAAGAATATAATATTTCCTTGGGTAAATTAAATTTCCTCAAAGAATTAATTGCTTTGGATAGCTCTTTAAAAATCGAAGAATTAGCTCCGCTGTCCTTACAAGAATTGTTGCAGGTTGCAAAAGAAAAAGAAATCGACTTACATGAGTTAGTTGACTATGAAGACAGTTACTTAAACAAGGAGAGCAATATCAATAATTATGAGAACAAACAAGAAAATGAGGGTGTTGATGAGGATGATGAGGATAACGAAAAGAATATCATTAATTCTGTCTTCATGTCTATAGATAATATTCCTCATCCTATTCTCCACAATAATGGCGTTGAAGATCTTGATGACGACGATTGCGATGAAGACGATTCGGTGGTTGATGACGACGACGATTGCGATGAAGACGATTCGGTGGTTGATGACGACGATGATAGCGATGAAGACGATTCGGTGGTTGATGACGACGACTAAGTTTATCTGTAAAGTCCAATCTATTCAGGGGTGTAAATGGGTAATTTTTTGCTACATTCAGTTGATATACTAAAGTATTTTTTACAGCTGCAATAAAACTAATACTTTCTGCATTATCTTAACAAGAAGGTTATTTCAACTGAATAACCTTAATCCGAACTAAAAAATATTAGGAGGATGAAATTAATGACAAGAATAATGAATTGTAAAAAGACAGTTTTCGTAATCACAGCCGTTATATTGGCCGTAATTTATCTTAGTACTAGTGTTCTTGCTGCAAAACCCAAGTATAAACAACCAACAACCAATAAGATTGAGCAAGAAATAGAACCGGATAATAATGCTATCATTAAGTCCCATTTAATTCACAAAATTATGGAAGACAATCATACTATAACCATTGAAGAATTATCTTCTTTGCAAATTACTGACCTGCTTATATATGCAAAAGCAAACAACATTGATATTAAGGATGTTTTAGAGGAATACGAAGATGCTCTAGAAGATCTTTTAGAGAAAGACGACATAGATGATGACGATGATGACGACGATGACGACGATGACGACGATGATTAATACTATTTGTTTATCACACTTATAAAAATTCGAACTTTCTTCTATAAAACTAGTTATTCAAACATAAGATTCTTTTTATATATTAACAAACCCCCGGATCTTTTTGATCCGGGGGTTTTAAAATTAATTCCTGGCAACG
>DNNJ01000323.1:0-3241 GCA_003487955.1 Clostridiales bacterium
GATTATAATATTGTAAAAGGAGATGATTATTTTGCCAAATATTAAACCGATTTCAGATTTGCGAAATTATACAGAAGTACTAAATGAAGTAAATGAAGGTAATCCCGTATACCTAACCAGAAATGGCAGAGGTGAATATGCAATTGTAAAAATATCAGAATTAGAAAAGTTAAAGTCTGCAATTAAATTGTTAGCTAATATTGAGGAAGGGGAAAAGGCAGCGCGAGAGAAAGGGTGGCTATCAGCTGATGATGTTGAAGCTATATTAGGATTATAAGCATGCTAAAGGTTGATTATTCTCCACAAGCACTAGAAGATTTAAAACTTCTTCAAGAATATATAGAAGTTGACCAAGGGGAAAGCGTTGCGAAAAAAATCTTAACTAAGATTACATCTGATATTAGAAGGTTAGAAATGTTTCCTTCGTCAGGAGTTGACCTTGGAAAGGTTATTGATATTCCGACAGATTACAGATATTTATTTTCAGCAAAAAATTATGTATTTTACCGTTTAGAACCGGAGCGAGTTCTGATAATTCGTGTGCTAAATGAAAAAAGGGATTTTATGCAACATTTATTCGGGATTAGTTCAAACCTGGATGAAGAATATAACGACGACTTAAATAATAAATAATTAATAGAGGAGGTTGGATAATGGGAAATATATTAGCAGGATTAATTATTCTTCCTATATATATTGCTATACCGGCTATCATACTATATTTTATAATTAAAACAGCTGTAAAAAATGCAATAAAAGAATTAAAAAGGGATGATATTTTATAAACAAAGCTGTTTATGTTAATCTTTTCATAAGAAATAATTAAATTATACTTTGAATAAGAATAAAAGGGGACTAATAATGGCTAATAATAGAAAAGAACAAGAACGTGCAGAGCTGCACAGAACTATATGGAATATTGCAAATGACCTAAGAGGAAGCGTGGACGGATGGGACTTCAAACAATATGTTCTCGGAATGCTTTTTTATCGTTACATATCAGAAAATATTACCGCCTACATTAACGCCGGAGAATTTGAAACAGGAAATACAGAATTTGACTATACCAAGCTTTCAGATAATGAAGCAGAGCAGGCACGCGAGGATTTAGTCAGGACAAAAGGCTTCTTTATTTTGCCAAGTGAGCTGTTTGAAAATGTTCGTGCTTGTTCAAAGGATGATGATAACCTTAATGAAACTTTGGAACGGATTTTTGGCAATATTGAAGCTTCAGCCCAAGGAACAGAAAGTGAAGACAATTTTAAAGGCTTGTTTGACGATATAGACGTTAACAGCAATAAGCTTGGCAGCACAGTAGCAAAAAGAAATGAAAAGCTTGTTAAGCTTATGAACAGTGTGGCAGAAATGAAGTTGGGAGATTATAAGGATAATACAATTGATGCTTTTGGTGATGCCTATGAATTTTTGATGAGCATGTATGCCTCTAATGCAGGAAAAAGCGGGGGAGAATACTATACACCACAGGAAGTATCCGAATTGCTTACACACCTTACATTGGTTGGAAAAACGGAAGTCAACAAGGTCTATGACCCTGCTTGCGGCTCCGGCTCTTTACTATTAAAGTTTGCAAAAATCCTCGGAAAAGAAAATGTTCGACAAGGCTTCTTTGGACAAGAAATAAATATAACTACATATAATCTGTGCCGAATCAATATGTTCCTGCACGATATAGATTATGATAAATTTGATATTGGACTTGGTGACACGTTAATAGACCCACTGCACTGGGATGATGAGCCTTTTGAAGCAATTGTTTCTAATCCGCCTTATTCCATCAAATGGAAGGGTGACGGTGATCCTATTCTTATTAATGACCCTCGCTTTTCACCGGCAGGAGTGCTTGCACCTAAATCCAAAGCAGACCTTGCATTTATTATGCATGCACTTTCATGGCTTGCAACAAGTGGAACCGCAGCAATTGTATGCTTCCCGGGTGTAATGTACCGAGGCGGTGCAGAGAAGAAAATTCGTCAATACTTGATTGACAACAATTATATTGATTGTGTGATTCAGCTGCCGGACAACTTGTTTTACGGAACAAGTATTGCCACATGTATAATGGTATTAAAAAAATCAAAATCAGAAAACAGTACCTTATTTATAGATGCATCAAAGGAATTTGTCAAAATTACAAATAATAATAAACTGACTCAGGACAATATTGAAAATATTTTGAATGCTTTTAAAACAAGAAAAGATATTGAACACTTTTCAAGACTTGTGCCTAACAGCGAAATAGAAGAGCAGGATTACACCCTTTCTGTTTCAACATATGTGGAACAGGAAGACACAAGAGAGAAGATTAATATTGTTGAACTTAATGCTGAGATTGAGGAAATCGTAGCACGTGAGCAGGTTTTAAGAGATGAAATCGAAAAAATCATCACTGAAATCGACCTGCCTGCCGGCAGGCAGGGGTGGTAAACTAATGAAAATATGTGATCCTTATAAATTACCTAACTCTACATTGGTTTGGTACGTTTATGTAATTCTTTGTGATGATGGTTCTTTATATAAAGGATTTACAAACAATCTTAGGGAGAGATATATACAGCATAATACAGGAAAAGGTGCTAAACATACAAAAAGTCATAAGCCTATTGCAGTTGTATATTATGAAGAAAAACCTTCAGAAGAAGAAGCAGTTAAACGCGAAAAGTATTTTAAATCTGGTTCAGGGCGTGAATGGTTAAAAAAGGAATTAGTAAAGGGGAGAAAAGATAATGAACAGATTAGAACAGTTGATTACTGAACTTTACCCGGATGGGGTGGAGTATGTTCCTTTAAAAAAGATTGCAGAAGTTGGAACTGGTAGTAGCGATCGAAAAAATGCAGCAGATGATGGAAACTATCCATTTTATGTACGTTCAAAAAATATACTTCGTAGCAATAGGTATCTTTTTGACGAAGAAGCAATTATAATTCCTGGCGAAGGTGGTATTGGTGATATTTTTCATTATGTGAATGGAAAATATGACTTGCACCAAAGAGCTTATCGAATACGTTTTATAAAAAATAAAGAAGTAAATACAAAGTTTGCATATTATTACTTATCAGCAAGTTTCAAAAAATTTATTATGATGAAAGCTGTCAATGCAACTGTAGCATCAATTCGTAAACCGATGATTGAGAACTTTCCTTTTCCTCTCTCACCGCTGCCTGTGCAGCGTGAAATTGTCCGTATTTTGGACAATTTCACGGAGCTTACAGCGGAGCTTAC
>DNNJ01000323.1:3429-8577 GCA_003487955.1 Clostridiales bacterium
GAGCTTACAGCGGAGCTTACAGCTAGAAGAAAGCAATATAACTATTACAGAGATTTGCTGCTGTCATTTGGTGATGATGTACCAATGGTTAAATTGAGTGAAATTGCTACAGATATGTATCGAGGATCAGGAATAAAACGCAATGAAATTACAGATGATGGAACTCCTTGTGTTCGTTATGGAGAGATTTATACTACATATAATATATGGTTTGATACCTGCGTCTCACATACTCACAAAGGTACAAAGACATTTGAACATGGAGATATATTGTTTGCAATTACTGGTGAGACTGTAGAAGAAATAGCCAAATCATGTGCCTATATGGGACATAAAAAGTGCTTTGCCGGAGGGGATATTGTAGTAATGAAGCATAAACAAAATCCAAAGTATATTGCTTATGCTCTTTCTACTACAGATGCCCAAATACAAAAGAGTAAGGGCAAAGTAAAAAGCAAAGTTGTTCATTCAAATATTCCAGCATTAAAAAAAATAGAAATTCCTCTTCCAACACTGGATGAGCAAGACCGTATAGTTTCTATTCTAGATAGGTTTGATGAACTGACCACTAATATATCCAGTGGTTTACCTGCCGAAATCGAAGCGCGGCAAAAGCAATATGAGTATTACAGAGATAAATTATTAACCTTCCCTGCACGTCCGGCAGGCAGGAGGTAACGGCATGAGTACTTACAATATAGTTGCCAGTACTGACGAAGCAACGGTTGTTGCCGAATATACTGCTGAATACAGTGCTCGCTCTGATAAATACCAGAGTGAAGCTGAACTTGAGAAAGAATTTATCCGACTGCTGATATCACAAGGGTATGAATATATTACTATCCACAATGAAGCCGCATTGATTGCAAATCTTCGCAGGCAGCTTGAACTATTAAATGATATCACCTTTACAGATAGCGAATGGGAGAGATTTTTTGCAGAAAGCATTGCTAATACCAACGAAGGAATTGTAGAAAAGACAAGAAAAATTCAGGATGACTATATACAGATATTGAAACGTGATGACGGAACTACGAAGAATATCTACCTGATTGATAAAAAGAACATACATAACAATCGTCTGCAGGTTATTAACCAGTATGAAGAATCAGGTGGTAATCATGAAACTCGGTATGACGTGACTATTCTTGTGAATGGTTTTCCACTTGTCCATGTAGAGCTTAAGCGTCGTGGAGTTGCTATTCGAGAGGCATTCAATCAAATTAACCGGTACCAGCGAGAAAGTTTTTGGGCTGCTTCAGGTCTGTTTGAGTATGTGCAGGTCTTTGTAATTTCTAACGGTACCCACACAAAATATTACAGCAACACAACAAGGAATGATCACATTAAGGAGCAGGGAAGCAGTGAACGAAGGAGAAGCAAAAAAACCAGCAACAGTTTTGAGTTTACTTCTTTTTGGGCAGATTCAAACAACAAGGCTATTACAGACCTTGTAGACTTTACAAGAACATTTTTTGCTAAGCATACGGTTTTAAATGTATTGACAAAGTACTGTGTATTCACATCCGAAGAACTTCTGCTTGTTATGCGCCCCTATCAAATAGCTGCTGCTGAACGCATATTGTCTCGCATTGTGGTTTCAACCAACTATAAGAAAACCGGGACAGCCGCTGCAGGCGGGTATATTTGGCATACAACAGGCTCAGGTAAAACGTTGACTAGCTTTAAAACAGCACAAATAGCATCAACCATGCCATATATAGATAAGGTGCTGTTTGTTGTTGACCGTAAGGACTTGGACTACCAGACCATGAAAGAATATGACCGTTTTGAAAAAGGTGCAGCAAACGGCAACACCTCAACAAGGGTGCTTCAAAGGCAGCTTGAAAATAAGGACGAAAAAGGAAATCCACATGAATACAAAATAATTGTAACGACAATTCAGAAGCTTGATGTATTTATTCGTAAAAATAAGCAGCATGATATTTATAAAAAACATGTTGTATTAATATTTGATGAGTGTCATCGGTCACAGTTCGGTGACATGCATAAGGCTATTACAAAGAACTTTAAGAACTATCATATATTCGGTTTTACAGGTACACCAATATTTGCAGCAAATGCAGCTATGAGCGGTAATCCGCTTCTTAGGACAACTGAACAGGCTTTTGGGGATAAGCTTCACACTTACACAATTGTTGATGCCATCAATGACGGGAATGTATTGCCTTTTAGAATAGACTTCGCAGATACCATGAAGCTACCAAGTTATATAAAAGATAAAAAAGTTTATAGTATAGACAAGGAAAAAGCTTTGGCAGACCCGAAAAGAATCAGAGATATTGTTTCATATATTCTTGAGCATTTTGACCAGAAGACAAAAAGAAGCAGCTTTTATACATTCTCTGCAAAATGGGAAGAAAAAGATAAACAAACAAATAATATGATTGAAATGAGGGAAACAAGGCGTGTTGCCGGTTTCAATTCTATATTTGCAGTTGCCTCTATTCCAATGGCTATAAAATATTATGCAGAGTTTAAAAAACAAATAGAGGAAAGGAAACGGAGACTTAACATAGCAACCATTTTTAGCTTTAGCGCCAATGAAGATGAGCCTGATGGACTGCTGCCGGATGAAGATTTCAACATGGATAACCTTGATAAGAGCTCTCGTGATTTTCTTGAATCGACAATTAAAGACTACAATGCTTCTTTTAACACAAATTATGATACTTCTTCTGATAAGTTTCAGAATTATTACAAGGACCTCTCACTTCGTGTGAAAAACAGAGAAGTAGACTTGCTTATTGTGGTAAATATGTTTTTAACAGGCTTTGATGCAACTACTCTTAACACACTCTGGGTAGATAAAAACCTGAGACAGCATGGACTCATTCAAGCGTTTTCAAGGACAAATCGAATTTTAAACAGTGTTAAGACTTTTGGAAACATAATTTGTTTTCGTGATTTGAAGGAAGAAACCGACAGAGCCATTGCTCTTTTCGGAAACAAAGATGCCGGCGGAATTGTGCTTTTAAAAACATACGAAGAATACTATAACGGCTATAATGACAAAGGAGAACATAAACCGGGTTATAGTGAATTAATTTCAAATTTAACTTCTCAGTACCCTCTTGGAGAACCTATTATCGGAGAAGAAGCACAAAAAGACTTTATCCGTCTATATGGCGCAATTTTAAGACTTAGAAATATCCTGACTTCTTTTGATGATTTTGAAGGTAATGAAATATTATCCGAAAGGGATTTTCAAGATTATCAGAGTACTTATATTGACTTATACCAGGAATTCAAAAAAGGTTTAGACAGTGATAAAGAAACCATAAATGACGACATTATTTTTGAGATTGAGCTCATAAGGCAGATTGAGGTAAATATTGATTATATTTTAATGCTTGTGGCAAAATATCAAGAATCCAACTGCAAAGATAAGACAATACTCACGACTATCGACAAAGCCATCAATTCAAGTATTGAGTTACGCAGCAAGAAAGAGCTTATCGAGCATTTCATAGAGCAAGTAAATATGTCAACAAAAATTGATGAGGATTGGCGAAAATTCTTAAATGAGCGCAGGGATGCAGATATGGCAGCCATTATTGAAGAAGAAAAATTAAAACCGGAAGAAACCAGGAGATTTATGGATAATGCTTTTAGGGATGGTTTGCTGAAAACAACAGGAACAGACATTGATAAGATTATGCCGCCTGTATCACGTTTTGGCGGCGGCAGGGCAGTCAAAAAACAGGGTATAATTGAAAAACTTCTTAAATTCTTTGAAAAGTATTTCGGATTGGTGTAAGATATTATATTATTATAGACACTAAGGATTAGATAAAGAGTAATAGACATAAAAATAATGGAGCAGTAAAACAGAATATGAGCAAAATAACTATACAAAACATAGACATAGAGTTAATAAGGAAGAAGATAAAAAACATACATCTGTCGGTTTATCCTCCGGATGGGAGAGTAAGATTGGCGGTTCCGCAGCATATGGATGATGAAGCAGCACGTGTTTTTGCTTTTTCCAAATTATCTTGGATTAAAAAACAGAAGAAGAAGTATACCACTCAGGAAGGACAGAGCATAAGAGAATTCGTATCAGGAGAAAGCCATTATTTCATGGGAACGGGATATTTATTAAATGTTATTGAAACAAAGGGGAAACAGCGTGTTGAATTAAGAAACAACAAATATATTGACTTATATGTCAGACCGGGCAGCACGGTTGAAAAAAGAGAGAAGCTCTTGTCAGAATGGTATAGGCAAAATTTAAAAGACATGATACCCTCATACATACAAAAATGGGAAAAGATAATGGGGGTTACGGTGGATGAATTTGGTGTAAAGCTTATGAAGACAAGGTGGGGAACGTGTAATGTGCGGGATAAAAGGATTTGGATAAATCTCGAGCTTGCCAAGAAAGCTCCAAGGTGCTTGGAATACATTGTTGTTCATGAGATGGCACATCTTCTTGAAAAACGTCACAACCGGGTATTCAAGGATTATATGACTAAATTTCTGCCAAATTGGAAAAATATTAAAGATGAGTTAAATGGATTGACATTCGAAAGCAGCAAATGGTCTTACTGATGAGATTCTTCGCTAACACCCCTAGAATGACGATAAAGATTGAAAGGAGAGATATATGACTTTTTACAATTATTTATTAGGCAGATTACCTAATGAGTTTACAGCAGACATAGTTTATTATATATTGATAACCATAGCTTTATTGATTGTTTGCGCCATATTGAATTTTATTATAAACCGTGTGGTTTTAAAACTTATTACAAAATTAATAATGAACAACAAAAATAAGTGGGATGATGTATTGTTGGAGACCAAATTGTTTCAAAGGATTGCTTTAATTGTTCCGGGAGTTCTTATTTATTCGTTTGCTTCATTATACAATAATCTTCAAGTTATTATACAAAAGGCTGCAATTATCTATATATTAGTTGTAATATCCATGGTTTTTAAATCTTTATTGGCTGCATTGGACAGTATTTACAGGCAAAATCCTGTTTCAAATGAAAGACCGCTCAAGGGTCTTCTGCAGGTAATTGAAATAGCTGTTTATGTGGTAGTAGGAATAGCTGTTATTTCAATTTTAATAGATAGAAATCCCATATATTTGTTAAGCGGAGTCGGTGCTGTTACAGC
>DNNJ01000323.1:8854-9979 GCA_003487955.1 Clostridiales bacterium
CAGCTTGTCTGGAATGATATGCTCAGGATAGGAGATTGGGTGGAAATGCCTAAGTATAATACTGATGGTGATGTATTGGATATTACATTATATTCGGTTAAAATACAGAACTGGGACAAAACAATATCAACAATACCAACATCTGCATTCATTACGGATTCATTTAAAAATTGGAAGGGAATGCGGGAATACGGCGGAAGAAGGGTTAAAAGGTCATTTCTCATTGATATGTGCACTATAAAAATATGTTCTTATGAAATGATTGAAAGATTCAAAAAAATTGAGCTAATAAATGAATATATGGAAGAAATAACTAAAGAAATAGATACTTTCAATAATGAAAACAATATAAATACTGAACTGCACATTAACGGCAAACAATTAACCAACTTGAGGGTTTTCAGAACTTATTTAACAAACTATATAAAAAATACGATTGAGCGTCGGCCGGAAAGCACTACCATGGTAAGGCAATTAGCTCCAACCGAAAATGGCATACCAATTGAAATATATTTATTTGTTGCAGATACAAAGTGGGTTAATTATGAAACTATACAAGCAGATGTTTTCGATCATATATTGTCTGTAATAGATATTTTTGAACTTAGGATGTTTCAAAATCCTACAGGGTATGATATTAAACAACTGAAGAAAGGACAATAAAATCATTCTAAGAATGGAGGAAAAAATGAAACCTTATTTAAAACATATACACAAAACAATATTGTTAATAATGGCGATAATGTTGATTTTTCCAAGCATTGTATTTGGAGAAGAAGATATTTATGCCGATGTTAAAAATTCAGCAGAACGTTTGGCTGAAGTTATTGTAAATGATTATGGTGTTTCAGGAATTCAGTATGCTTTGATTTCTGACGGGAAAATTGTTGTTTCCGGTACATCGGGAATTTTCGACAAAGATAATACCAAATCATTAGACAATCAATCATTATTCGGAATAGGTTCAACAAGCAAAATGTTTGCTGCTACAGCCATAATGATGCTTTCAGATCAAGGTAAATTGAACTTGGATGAACCGGTTGTGACATATATCCCGGAATTTAAAATGGCTGACGGTCGATATAAAGAAATAACCGTAAGGATGCTTTTGAATCATTCGTCGGG
>DNNJ01000323.1:10211-10452 GCA_003487955.1 Clostridiales bacterium
CTTAACCATGATGAATTATTATTACAACTTGCTAAGCAACCACTAAAAGCAGCCCCTGGAGAATTTTCGGTTTATTGCAATGATGGATTTACACTTGCAGAAATAGTTGTTGAAAAGGTCAGCGGAATGAGCTATTCAGAATTTTTAAAGAAGAATATTACTGAACCTCTTGGCATGTCCAATACATATACACCTCAAGATGACTTTGACAGAAATCGTCTTGTAAGAACATTTAATAATG
>DNNJ01000175.1 GCA_003487955.1 Clostridiales bacterium
GAAAGTTACTGAAAGTGGCAAATTACTGCTATATAATACCCGAACGGGGGGCCTAATATTCATCAATGACAATAAAAAAGCTGTAAAAATAAAATCTATCTTAGATGAACCAAATTATTACAAGGAAACAGATGATTTTAAGTCCTTGTATGGTAACGGTTTTATTGTACCAAAAGGCATTAACGAAATTCACGGGAGCCGTTAGTATTATTGACACTGATAAAGTAGCAGCCTATAAGCAGGTTCTAAACGACCCCAATAGTGAAGAATGCGATTCCGAAAAGGTTTCTCAACTTGTGCAACAGGGTTATCTTGTTTCGGTAAATACCGACGAATTAGCTCAAATTAAGGAGTGGCATGAAAGAGCTTTAAATTTTCCTAACTACATACAGATAACACTTTTACCGGATGAGGGATGCAATTTTGATTGTCCATATTGTTTCATTTATACTCACCGTAACATAGTAATGAAACAGCCAACTTATGATGCTGTTTATCAATATATAGAAAAGCGTTGCCGAGGCACAGAAGAAAAAATATACTTGACATTAGGTTGGTTTGGTGGTGAACCATTATTAGTTCTCGAGAAAATTATTGAGTTTATGGAACGTCTAAACGAACTCAAAGAAAAATATCCTTTAGTTATCACTGCAAATCTTATCACCAATGGCTATTTACTTTCGTATGAGAACTTTATGCGGCTTTTATCTGTAGGCATGACTGGATATCAAGTAACTATTGACGGTCATCGAGAAGTGCATAATAAACTACGTCCCCTGCGAAATGGAACACCAACTTATGATACAATTTATAACAATCTGTTGGAAATCACCAAAAAAACCAAAGAATCAAATGTGTATTATAAATTTGCTATACGGGTAAACTTTCTAAAAGAGAATACTGATATGCTTAATGAGTTTGTCGATAAGTTGATAGACGATTTTGGCGACCATAAGCGATTTAAGTTTTATTTTAGGCCAATTTACTATTTTGAAACCGATCGTGATGATGTTAACGCTATTCTTGACAAACTTTGTTCAAATGAGGAAGGCCTAGAAATACAAAATGCCTTAGAATTTAAGGTTATGGAGCGTCGGGGCGAAATTGGTGACAGAAGAATAGCCGATCCGTTGCCAATGCCCGCCCTGTCATGGTGTGGTACGGAGTGGTATAATTCTTTTATTGTAGGTGCTGATGGATCACTTTTCTTTTGCGATACAATGTCAGACCAAAAACAAGCAGCGGGGCATATTTGTGAGGATGGTGAACTAATAATAGAAAAAGGAATGGAAGTGTGGAAAGGCTCTGTATTCGAAGAAACAGATACATTAGCTGCTTGTTATTCATGTAAATTGTTTCCTATTTGTTTAGGCGGTTGTCGCAGGAACCGAGTGGAAACTGGCAAACCTGAATGTTATTGGACGGAGAAACAAATTCGGCAGTCTATGCGAGATTATATAACCGTAAAACAAAAATAACAGAAATGGGGGTAAATTATGAAGTTATCAAAGAAATTGTTATCTGGAAGTCTTATTCTCGCGGTAGCGGGTATGGTATTACTTTTTCAACCATTGACTTTTGCAGTTAAAAGGGGTGATGAAGTCTTGAACTATAGCCAAAGTACAGAAGCTGCTCAGCTTGGTATTCTTAATGGGATCGGTTTTGTTGATATCAAGTATACCTCTGGAAAGGAGGTTATAATTATCGCAACGCTGGAATTATCTGGCGGTAGTAGCTCAGAACAGGCAACCAAGCGTGAGCAGCTTGTCCTTGTTCCTATACATGTGAATAACACACTCCTTGTTGAAGCAAAAGCTAAGGATGGAAAAAATTACTGGACGTGGCTGCGCAACAATCTGAATGCAGATAAGACCAGAATTAACTATGAAATTCGAGTTCCTGAAAGCATTAAAATCGTAAAGGTTTACAATGCAGTTGGGAATGTAACCGCAACAGGAGTTAAATCAGCTTTGGATATTGAGGTTTATACAGGTCATATTACAGGAACTTTACTATCACCACAGAATTACACCAATTCGATTACCTACACTGGCAATATCAACATGGAGTATTCTAACATAAGCAATGCTGCTCTACTAAAGAGTAGCATTGTGGTTGGTAATATCACCGTAAAAATGCCGAGTGGATCAAACTACGCCATTGATAACAACAAGGTCGATCCTGCCCCCGCTAAAGTGGATGATGTAATTTCAGACGAAAACATCAACCGTGTGCGTGAATGGCTTCTTAGTACACAGCAGTATACCGAAAATACAACTACTGTAGCTAATAAAGCGAGTTTTGGTACGGTTAGTGTCCGTTAGATGTTGGGTTATCTTTGATTTATTCTATCAGCGTACTGTTAAACTATTCGTCGACAAAACTCATGAAAATGTATTCCATAAATTTAATGTAAAGGCAGTTCCAAACACAGCGTTTTAATTATTGTAGATTTTGCGAAGGAAACGTTTTTTAAAATAATAAGAGGAACCTCACATTCTGCAAGAAAGAAATACCCCTAAGAAGAAAGTCGAGGTTCCTCATGGATTTAGTTAGTTTAGTAGTAGAATAAAGTTTTTAGTTAGCGCATAATGCGAGACATGGGGATTTATACTATTTACCCCAGACCTAATTTGAGTAAGCGCTACCACGCCAAATACGTTCGCCCTTATCTGCTAAGAAATTTAACCATAGAGCATCCTGATCAGGTGTGGGGAATAGATATTACTTATATCCGAATTAAAAAGGGCTTTATGTATCTGTTTGTCATTATTGACTGGTACAGCCGGTGCATAGTTCTCCGCGGGAATTGAGAATTGCTTTAAACCGATATATTTATGAGTACAACACCTATCGTCCCCATTCTTCAATTGGAGGCCAATGTCCATCCCTGGTTTATGATGGTATGCAAGCTAATAAAGTTGCCCCTAAATTTTTTGAACACGGAAAGGAGGATAACTTACTAAAATTTTTCCGTGTCTTGACAATGGGGGCATTATACTTCCAGTACTATTTTGCTTTTGAATAGGTTGAGAGAAAAGCATTTCATGGACTTAATATTAAATTAGTTGATTATAAAGTTATCTC
>DNNJ01000182.1:0-768 GCA_003487955.1 Clostridiales bacterium
TTCGAGTCACGTCCTCTCCGCCAATATTTTTTCTATGTCCCGAAAGCCGTGTCACTTATGGCTTTCGGGATTTTTTTAAGTTTTTTTTACTGCCCACTAAATTGAGGATAGCACATTCCGTAACGAATTTACCGGGCGAAATGTTCAGAGTGCCCTATGCCAGCTTGTTGTGCCACAGTATAATGTTTCTCTGGCCTGTAAAGCCCGCTTCACTTCAGGCGTAATATTCAGGTACGCATAAAATTTATGTTTCGGGATACGTTTGTTGAATTCCGTCGACTTTGGAAAATCAGGTATACCGCCAGCTCCTTTACAAATGGCCGCATATAATGCCCAGAATCACGGCAAATGCAATAATAACAATCAGCGCAGTAAAGCAGCCGGAACAGCCTTTCTGCGGTCGTTTATTGTCACCGTCGGCGTCGTCATCGCCGCCAGTAACAAGGTAATAAGTAAGGAAATCGTTCCAGCCATTTTTCATATTAATCCTCCCTCCATGATGGCAAGGAAACATATAAGCTCGAAATCATCGAGGCCGCTGATATGCGACGTCAGTGCATAAGTGCCACCGCATTATTAAGCAGCTTTGAATGTTTGCACATATCGCGCCAGTTTTTCGTTTCACGGTTGAACCCTACGGCAGAAGCTGTGGACGGGCTTATCCCTGCCACGGCACAGAAGACGCATAGAGTAGCCCTATGCCAAAAAAATTGGAGCAGTAAAAAATAATGTTAAACTGCTCCCTGTATTCTTTCTTTGAGCCATTGG
>DNNJ01000182.1:933-23359 GCA_003487955.1 Clostridiales bacterium
TTCTTTCTTTGAGCCATTGGGTTTCTCTCCTCTTTAAATGCCTTCTCATCATTCATTTTAACGGAGTTCCAGTGGCTTTTCTTCGCCTTAAATTGCAAACTTTATTATACGCTATCGAAAGGAAATTATATAAGATTAACCTTCTGATGTTAAACGACACATTCGCTTTACATAAAAACAAAATAGCTTTTCTACCTAATTATTATGCTTCTATGAAGATTTCACCAGTATGTAAATCAACATACCAACTACGCAACCTGAGAAGTCGATTAAAACATCAAGCACATTGCTTGTCCTTCCATCGAAAAACATTTGAACCGTTTCGTCTGCAACTGGAACAGCAAGGAACAAAAAAAGTTCGAAAAATATATGGGATTTTAAGCTTTTCCATATGATCCGCGTTGTAATAGTTAAAATATTGCCAAATATAAAGTACTCAGTAAAATGTGCCATTTTTCTAACCATGAACTGCGTAAAAACAATGTGCAAGCCTAATCTTCTGGATAGGTAATTAAGCGCATCCATAACCATGCCACTTTGCTTATCTGACTGAGTGAGAGAATGCATCGAATTATGAAAAATCCAAAAGCATACCACGCAACATATCAATACTATAATATTTCCTTTTACATTTTGTTTTTTCATTCAGCAATTCCTTTTTAATTTCTTTAGAATGACTCAATAAGCTATAAAATTTTATTTTCTTAAAGTGCTTTTTAACAATTTGTATGGTCTTTTTAGACATGTAGGTAAAGCCTGCTTTAATGTTGCATAAGCATATTGTCGCCAATAGTATTTTTTCCAAAGTGATACAACAGACTCAAAGTTACCTTTTCGTGAGGCTGATAAATAAGCTTCACGCATATTATTCATTTTTGTTGGGTAAAGTAGTTGTAAATTCTCCGCAGAAGCCTCTTCAAATGTAGCTTCTATGTAGAAAAGCCACTTTTGTAAGTTTGAAAAAACTGAACGTGCCTTTTTACTATTTACCATTAGTAATGACACACCACCATCACTCAAAAATCCAGGGTGTGAGTTTTCAATACCCCAAAAATCTCCTATAGTAAAGTCACCTTCTCGATTAGGAGAAGCATATAAGCACTTATAGCAGCAAATACGATATATAGAACCAGAAAGAAACAAATTATAATATGGACTTTGATCCGGTATAAAAGTTTTAGTTTTGATTTTTTTACCCTTTTTAATTTTGACCGAAGATGTAAATCCCCATCCACCTTTTGCTTTGTCACGGAATATGAAAGAGAGTACTTTGCCATTATAATGTTTTTCAATCCAACTAATATATTTTTTGAAAAATATTGGACTTGGAACACCATGGCAAATAAGATCTACCGTCAAGAGATTCGTGTAATCCTTTTTAAGAAAAGCTTTCAGCCCAGCTATTTCGCATGGTGTTCCAGTATAAAGAACATATATGCCCTTTTCAAGCAATCCTTTTGCTACAGTAAATGTATTGCCAGTATCACTTTGAACATACTTTGACCCTTTTAAAAGTTCTAAATTCTCTTTTTTACAGATACGAATATGGCGTGCCGTTAGATCTTTGTCATATACACATCCAAATACTGCTCCTCCTTTTTCTAAAACGTATTCCGCAATTGCTGTAAAAGCACCACCCGAACTACTTTCAAGAAGTTTTTGCTTATCCTTTAATTTTACTGCATAAACAGATGATTTTTTTGTCTTAACATCGGTAGCGTATGTATTTGATGGGCATCTTCTTGCGCATAACCCACACTGTATACATTTCTTTTCATCGATTGTAGGATATAAAAAGCCATCATTATCCATAGCCATTGAAATACATTTGCTTGGACAAAGCTGTTCACAAGCGCGGCATCCTGTACAATGTGTGACGTCAGTAATTTTCATTTAATTGATTTCTCCTTTATGGCTTTCCATAACATATGCATTTTTGCATTATAAAGTTTCCACACACGAACAAGGCAAAGTAAAAGCCATATAAGGTTAATCACTGGTTTACAAAATAAATATGTCACTATGCTAATTAAAATCCAAAAAGTTACACTCAATGATGTTTTAAGTGATAGATTAAATCCTATTTCTCTTTTGAGGATTACAGCACGTATTGCAATATTAAGCAGAAAGCTTAAAAATATAGACAGATTAGCGCCGTCTAAGCCCAGCCAACGAATGAGTGGATAGCATAGTGCTAAGTTAAAAAGGCAGGAAATCACCATTGACTTAAAAATAGCTTTTGTATCTTTTAAAGCATAAAAAATGTTTCCAATAAAAGTCGAATATGCGGCAGTCATTGCTACCAGCAAGAAAAGAGGTATCGTCTCTTTTGCTCTTTCATAAGCTCTATTAACTAAAAATGGAAATAAAATATTTAATACAGGCAAAAGGAGAACTGTGCCAGTACCAAGAAACAAAAGATATTGCTGGCAGGCATTAGAATAAAATTTGCCATTGCTTTTATCATCTACTTGTCGGGAAAATGAGATGTCTTGCCATGCATAAACAAAGCAGCCAGTTATGAGGGAAATAATTGCGCCAAACTTATTTCCAACCGCATAAATCCCGTTTGCAGTATCCCCCATTATAGTATTAATTACAACTCGATTAAAGCCTGTAAGCAGCCAGTAGGAAACGGAATTTACACAAAGTGGCAATGTATAAAAAAACATTTGTTTTGTCAGCGCATGAGCCGTTTTCTGAAGATGCGACCTGCTTAGCAATTTTACTTTAAATTCCAAATAAATAATTTGTGCCACGTTTCCAATAATTGTAGAAACATACAAAGAAGAGAAATTGTAACCAAGTTTCACAATAAAAATAAGGTTCAGGAAAACTGTAATCAGGGTATTTATAATTCCTGAAATTGCAAATTCAACGTTCTTACCGAATCCTCTTGCAATAAAATCATACATACTTTGTATATTTGAAAAAAGGCCATATAGCAAAATCCACCCAAGGTAGCGAATATCTGTTAAGCATGCTAATACAGTTCCTAAGATTGCGTAGCACAAAGAAGAAAAGCCAAAAATATGCCATCCTGATTGTATGGCCTTATATTTATAAGTTTCGCTGTTGCTGTCGTACATAAACCGCATTACACTTGTCCATACGTCAAAAAATAGCATCGACGAAACAACAGTAATATATGTTATTGATAAATCATAATATCCATAATCTGCAGGGGCAATGTATTTTGTATAAACCGGTAACATGAAAAAAACGATGGCTTTTGACAAAATACTTCCTACGAAAAAAATACCAGAAGACTTCACAAATTTTATTACCGAATTTTTTTCCTGTTTCATTCACATATCTCCATTTATCATTTCTTAATAGCTTTTGCCAAAAAAGCATCCGCCTTTTCTCGTTCCTTCGCTAATATTTCATTCACTGGGTGATAGTCAATTATGCTCTCTGCCTGTTCAAAGTTGTCACAGTCAATAACTCTTCGATTTTCCAAACCTGTAAGCTGTAATATGCTTGCAAGCCTGCTGCTAAACTTTGGCGGGAAAAACACTGAAAATTGTTTATTAAAATTAATTGAAAATGCTGTGCCATGGAATGAATCTGTCATTATGTAATCTGCATAATAAAATAACGAAATCCATTCCTCGACTGTTGGGCAGTACATTATGTGCCCAGGTTTTATAATGTGATAATAATCATACGACAAACGAATTAACTTTAATTTTTTTTTGCGCGCAAAATTTTTAGCATAACTGTCAAAGTCACGGTTTTTATTAAGTTGATAAATCAATAGATATTCCTGACGAACTTGCCGCTTTGCCATAAGCCGTTTCCATTCATCTAATTTCAAAATCAAAGTAGGGTCTAATATTTGCACGCTATCTATTCCCATATTGCTTAATATGTCGGCCCCAGAATCTTCACGCACGGAAATCATGCTGTACTTTTGAAGTAAAGGTTTAGTCATGTTTTGTTCTTTTTCACTCAACTTAGATTTTCCAAAACTTGCTGCATAGGCAATGCGTTTTTTACCTTTCGGGACGTATTCCAAAAAATATGGTCTTTCAATCCCGCCATTACAATCACTATTCCATACCTGGTCACTACCGGTGCAATAAATATCAGCCTGAGGAGGATTTGCTTTTAATTCTTCGTATGACAAGTAACGGTATGGCGTCAAATGAATATATTGTTTTAAAAACCGGTTAAAAACATGTATGCGTTTATGAATAGAGGGATATTCAATTGTTTTATATATAAAGCGTGTAAAAGGATTTTGGTTCCATTTCTTTGAGTTTGACAGGAATGTATGTAAAAGATTATGATCTTGTGTATTTTTACGCCAGTAATCTACGAACTCAACTTCAACTTTCATATGTTCAAATTTTTTCTGTGTGGCGTATGTTTGAAGGACAGAGCCATAATTTTTGACTGTGTGCAAAGTGATTACGCTTATTTTCATATTATGCTCCTTTACAATTTAATGAAAGCCATAGTTAAAATTTAAGCAAATTTAAATGCCCTAAAAGATGAGCATTAAATATAAGTTATTTGAAAGTTTAATTTTTATCTTTTTAATAGACGAAAAATGCCTGTATAAAATGGTAAACTAAAGCGGAAAACGATAGCTTGCATTTTTTTGAAAGCACTAATGTATTTGCTATTTATAATATTTTTCATTTTAGTTTTAACATTATATTTCATTGAATTTTTAAGAGCTGTTTCACATTTTTTATGATATTTAATATATTGATTGTAAACTCCAATATTTGCAAATGCGAATGCGGACGCCGCTTCATCTATAATAGAAGGGTAATTCTTTATTGCAAATTCCAGTAACTTTTCACTTGCATCGATAGGGGCATTACTAATGTTGTGATTTCGTGATATACTATTTTTTCGCTGGAAATAATAATAAAGTGGAGTAGAATCATATACGATATTTCTCGCACTGTCAAATAGTTTATACATTATGTACCAGTCTTCACATATTGTTTTTTTGGGAAAACGTATGGATGAAAATAATGTTCTTTTATAGAGCCTGTCGCAGCTGGAAGTATCAAAATAGCGCAAACTACACATTCTACGAATGGCACCTTCACTGTCCATCTTGAAATGGACAATATTTTTGCAATTTTTTGTTTTAGTTTCGCCATTTTCATAAACTATATATCTTCCACAGATTGCAATATCTGCATCATCTTTCAGCATCATATCATATAAATGCTCATACATATTTGGATCTATATAATCGTCACTATCAATAAATCCTAAAAGAGAGCCTCTTGCAAGGTTAATACCGGCATTCCGTGCTATGGATAAGCCACTATGCTTTTCATGAATTACAAATATTCTTGAATCCTGGCGTGTAAAATTATCGCATATTTCTGGACATCTATCAGGTGATTCATCATCTACTAATATGATTTCAATATTTTGGTACGTCTGCGACAAAATACTATTAATACATCTTGTCAAATATTTTTCAACCCCATACACCGGCACAATTATAGAAATAAGCGGTTGCATCAAAAAAAGCACCTCATCTATCAAAAATTGTCTGATATGGCAGCACAGTATTAGCATTCTTTATGCCTACTGTATAGAGAAAATACAAAAAGTAAATAATTACAATAGCGAGTTCAATAATCGACTTTATATTTTGGTCCTTTTCTTGCTCAGCAGCCATAGGGACTAAAAAAATCTGGCCATAGAAAAAAGCAAAAAATAGCCTTGGAGCCAATGGGAACAAACCAAAACACAATGAAAAAATAGCAGCAACAATCTGCATATTTAAAAATATACGATATTTTATATTATTAAAGTCCTTGTTCCTTCTACCTAAATATAAATAGTAATATGCAAAAATAATAATTACAAAGTTAATTGTAGGTATTATAATACCATATTTATTTGTATCATATTTGCTGCCGATATAAGCAGAATATTTGGTATAGCTTATGATATAGTAAATGATTTTTTTTAAAAAAGGTAAAATTGCAGCCGAAATGCCTAATAATAACACTGTTTTAACAAAAGGCAGTGCTAATCTTCCAATAAAATAAAAAGGTATATAAATTAAAGCTATCAGATGGACTGTTGAAGCTATTAAGATCCAAAATAAATACCTTTTAAAATCTTTTTTTTCTATATATTGAATAGCGTAAAGAAAAATAGAAGTTGCTATGCATTGGCGAACAGCATTCATTGAATAAAAATAAAATCCAGAGGTGACTAAAATAAATAAGCTGAAAGTTGGACTAGGTGATTGACTATAGATCGCTTTATAAGTAAAAAAGCAAAATAAAAAGGCTGTAATAATAAAGAGACCCGCATAGTCTTTTGTGAAAATTAAAACAAATTTATTAATTAGTTTAAAACCAATCTCAAAGTTCTTATAATTACGGCCTGAAGAAATGGTATTAAATCCTATACAATACGTCCCATTATAGTCTTTCCCAACATTAAACCGGAAAGCGGATACAAAAAATAATGGCAAAAATGATAAAGTCATAAATATATGCTTGGCTATTTTGTATGAAGATCTTTCACTGCTAATTTTAATATAAGTACTGCCACTCAATGAATAAGTTTTTATCCTATTTTTTGAAATAGCTGCAAACATTACTGACAAAAGCATCGCACAAATATAAATTATCATTTTAAAACACCATTTATATTATATTGCTCGAGATAAAAATTTTCCATCACTTTTGCGAGAGCATTTATATCATAACCTGCTTTTATAATATCATGTGAAGTATCTCTGCGTATTTTATATGTTGCTTGATGCAAAATGCATTCTGCCCATTCCTTCGCCGAACTGTTCAGCGATTCAAATGTTACAAGGTCTGTTATTTTTGCTTCCCTTGTAACTGTATCAGAAAATACACATGGAAGACCGGCAGCTTGAGCTTCAATTCCAACGACTGGAAGCCCTTCAAATATTGATGGCAAAACGAAGACATCCATAGCCTGGTAAAGTTTGTTTACATCAGAACGCACTCCTAAAAAACGCACCGCATCACCTAATCCAAGTAGATCCACTTTATTACGAACTTGTGCTTCTGTTTCACCAGCTCCAATTAGCAAAAGGACTGAATCCTTTTTAAGCTTTAAAATTTCAGAAAAAATATCTAATAAAAACATATGATTCTTTTGAGTATTGAATCGCCCAATATGTCCTACAACGAACTTGTCCTCTACGGCTAATTGGCCGCGCATTTCTTGGCGCACATTTAAATTAAACCGAAATTTATCAATATCAATAGCATTTGGAATCACCTTATAATTTTCGTTACCAAACAAAAATTTTCCTGCCATTTCAGAGCATGAAAAACGAATATTGGCATTTTTTTTTGCAAATTTAGATAAGAATAATTTACAACACCCTTTCATTGTATTTTCCGTATTAGAATTGTGGCTGTGTATAATGCGAATAGGTATTTTATGCTTCTTCGCTACGTATAAATAAATAAAAGCAAGGCTCGCCATATGTCCATGAATAACTTTATATTCCGGATGTTCTCTGAAAAGGCGATTCAGATCCCGTACATACTTGAAAACACGATTATCCTCACGCACTGAAAATCGATAAATCTTACCACCTAAATGCTCAATTTCATCATCAAAAAAACAATGTTTATTATAATGAACCAAAAAATCAAATTGCACTTCATTCCTGTCGATATGACGATATACATTCATTATAAAGCTCTCAAGACCGCCTGCCTGCATATTGGGTATAACTTGTAAAACTCTAATTGGTTTCATAACTCACCTTAAGAAATATTTGTAAAATTTTATACGCAAAGAGTTTGGTAGTAAGCACACAACTGTTTGACCTCCAGCACTTATAATATAATCTTTCAATGAATAATAGCCATTTTTATATTGCTTACTCTTGAACTGTAACGCTATTTTCAGATAGGAAATTCCGCCTCTCCGTTTAAAAAATTCATTATTAACCCGCATAAAATATAATGGCTTTTGAATATTGTAGGCTTCAGCATGATTCTTTAACATTCTAATGAAGAGATCATAATCTTCAAAGAATGGCACATTATGATAATTTCCGCAACTTAAAACTGAACTTTTTTTATATATTACTGTGGGATGTAGTAGTGCACACCTTCTGCGCATAAAGGCATTAATTTCATACGATTTTTCTGGTACTTTGTGAATTGAAATAATATTATTAATATCATTTTGGAATTCTGCTTCAAAGCAGCCAACAATATCTAATGCAGGTTGGGCTTTGAAGCATCTTAGCTCTTCTTCGCAACGCTTTGGGGCAGAATAATCATCTGAGTCCATTCTTGCGATAAGTTCATATTTGCATTTTTGTATTCCAATTGCTAACGCAGACCCTAATCCAACATTTTTTGCAAGTGGAACAATGTGGAATATATTCGGATATTTTTTTTCAAAATTTCCAACAACATATTTTAAATTATCCGGAAGCGGACCATCTTCAACCAAGACGAATTCTGACGGTGCCATTGTCTGGTTAAGCATACTTTCTATACTAAGTTTCAAATATTCTGGCTTTTCTTTTTTATAAACAGACATTAACACAGAATAACCGGCATATTCCATCTATCAATATGCTCCTTTACCTGTGAGTACAACCGGTACCGTCTTTAGGATGATTTTAAAGTCTGTCCATAGGTTACGTTCCTTTATGTATTTGTAATCCAGTTGCATCCACTTATCAAAGCTAATATCGCTTCTACCGCTTATCTGCCAGTAACATGTAAGTCCAGGTTTCACATCAAGCCTGTGCATCTGCTCTGGTGTATATTGTGCAAATTCATTTGGAAGTGGGGGCCGCGGGCCAACAATAGCCATGTTACCACGCAACACATTAATCAGTTGAGGCAACTCGTCTATGCTGACTTTACGGATAAATCTGCCAATTTTCGTAACTCGCGGGTCGTTTGACATCTTAAAAGCAGGACCGTCAATCTCATTTTTATCCTTGAGGTACTTCAACTGTTTGTCGGCATCAACGCACATACTTCTAAATTTATAGAAAGTAAAAATTTTTCCGCCTTGGCCAACACGTTTTTGCTCATATATAGCAGGGCCATCAGAGTCAAGCTTAATAGCAATGGCAGTTATAAGCAATAACGGCGACAAAATGATTAGAGCTATTATTGACAAGACAATATCGAAAAAGCGTTTAAATAAAAGGTAGAATTGAAAAGATATATGGGATTTATTTGAGACTGTATTATGTATCTTGACTTTCGCCCAACTACCCGAACTTTCGCTATAGCTGTTGACGCCTGCAATATAGTCTGTATTCCCCTTTGTCATTTGCAACACCTTTTCTATTGAATTTTAATATCTACCCATATATTGTCGACTGCATCTGGCTTATAGTCTTTTCAAAGTTCACATCAAGCACTGACATTTTACGTACTGCAAAGTAAGAAAAAACACCATCCTGAGGAATGTGCCATGAAACGACTTGATATTTTGAATAAGCAGGTATGGAAAGAATCAGCGAAAACAGTTCGCCTTTGCTTATATTTGTAGTCACTTCAGGTAAAAAATTATTAAGAAGATTGTTAATTTGCCCTATATTAAGGCCCTTAATTTTAGCAAATACCTGATTTAAAACGGTGCGCTGCCTGTCTGTTCGCCCAAAGTCGCCATTGCCGACATAACGTATACGCACATAACCAAGTGCCTGCCTGCCAGTTACTTGCTGGATGCCAGCATGTGTAAAGAGGCCATCGTTTGAAGGAAGATTTTTTAGTTTGTTTATTTCATGTATATAACCATTTGCTACTTCAATTTCAGCATCTGATATGTTAATAGTTACCCCCTCAACTTTGTCAACAAGATCCATAAACGAGAAGAAATCTACACATATATATTTGTCAACTTTAATTTTAAAGTTCTGTTGGACTGTCTGCAAAAGGAGTTCGGGGCCGCCGTAAGCATAGGCAGCATTCAGCCTGTCACCTTCTGACACACCAGGAATTCCAACATAGATGTCACGTAGCAGAGATGTTTCAACAATTTTTTTGGTCTTTTTATTGATAGAAATAAGAATCATAGAATCTGAACGGCCCGTTCCGCCTTTTGTGCGTGTATCACTTCCAATAAGAAGTACGTTATACACATCTTTGTCATACATTAGCGGCTTACTGTTATTTCTCATGTTTTCTTCGATTTTTTTATTCATAGCGTCAATTTCAGACTTAGGAGAATCAGAGTTTGCCGATTGATTGTCTGGTGAAATTGAAGACATTATATTTTGCTTTCCAGAATCATAATGAATTTTACTGAGATATCCATTAATAACTAAATAGCCAGCAAGGCAGATAACGGCTACTACACCTATAACGCTAATTGTAATTATTTTTGCCTTTTTACTTTTTCCGCTTTTCAAAAATTGCTGCCCTCCTATATCGTGCACCCTGAGATAATCTGACGGGCATTTTGCGAAATCTGTTTTACCATTTTATCTCCCAAAGATTTCTGAAGTATCTCTATACCGCTTTTATAATCCGGCTGCCGATGTTCCATATTGTGTGAATCCGTACCAACCACATGGATTAAATTATCACTAAAATATCTTAAGAGTTTCCTCTTTAAAAAGAAGCCCTTTTGCAGTGAGCTTAGATTTATCTGCATAAGGCAGCCCATATCGATAAGCTGATTTATAATTGTCTTGTGTTTTACCAGTTTCGGATACCTTTCTATATGTGCAAGAATCGGATGGACGCTGTAAGTGTCAATTAATTTGGATATACGATTTATTGTCCTTTCTGAAAAGCTCGATTGCAATGGCAGTTCCGTCAAAAGATAGTAATCGCCATTACTGTCATTCATGCATATTGGCGTAATGTCTTCAGTATGGAACAAATAATCATTTAAAAAAGTCTCGCTGGAAAGTACAAACTTGATACCAAGTTTTTTCCCAGATGGCATCAGCTTTTCAAATGATTTTTTCCTACGCGTTACGAATGATTCCATACTCTCCTTATATGGATAAAAATGTGGAGTTAAACATACCGTATCAACTCCCTGCTGCACAAGCATTTTCAGCATCTGGTTTGACTCTGAGAGGCTTTTAGCGCCGTCATCCATTTCAGAAAGAATATGAGTATGAAAATCTACTAAGCCTTCACTCATTATGCTCATACCTGTATCCGTAATCTCCCTTTGTTTCTAACTTTGCACCATTTAAAATTACGCCAAGTATTTTTACTTTTGCATGTTCCAATGTCATAATTGTGCGGCGAAGTTCCGGCTGCAGTGAGAAACCTTCTTTTACGACAATTACAAAGCCGTCCGCTATACCGGCGAGAGTTAAAGCATCAACAACTACATTAACTGGAGGCGTATCAAAAATGATATAATCAAATTTATTTTCCATCTGCTTAACAACAGCGCCCATTTTTGCGCTGGACAAAAGCTCAGATGGATTTGGAACCACAACACCCCCTGTAATTACACGTAAGTTTGGAGAATCCGTTTCCCTCACAACATCATCAATATTTTTCATACCACCGAGGAAATTAGTCAGCCCGGGAGAAGCCGTCATATTAAAAAAGCAGTTGACTTTTGGCTTCCTCAAATCACAGTCAATAAGCAATACCTTTGTGCTGACTTCTTGTGCCAAAGTAATCGCTACATTAACGGCGGTTGTACTTTTGCCCTCGCCACTTAGCGAGCTTGTAAAAACGATTTTCTTGCAGCCTTCCTTAACAAGTGAAAAATATAAATTTGTGCGCGCCGTCTTGTATGCCTCAGCAATTTTAAATTTTAAATCTGGACCCATCTGTGTATTTAAAGCGGGCGTCCCTGCATTATGCAGTTTCACGTGACTCACCTCCATTCCTTAAACTTTTTTGCGTTTTTCCTTTGCAAATTTTTTAGTAAATGCTGGGATAGATGCTAAAACTGGTAGATTATAATATTCAGTAATATCTTCTTCACTTTTGATTCGAATATCAAAACGGTCACACATGACGAAATAACACATTGATATAAAAAAGCCAAGCAAAAAACCAATGATTGTGTTAAGGGTAACGTTAGGTGATGAAGGTTTGTCCGGCATATTAGCCGGATCAACAATTTTTAGTGAAGCTCCCGCTTTAAAACCTGAAATTATGTCAGGCGCTAGTTTGCTGATGGTGTCTGCTACTTTCTTTGCTTCCTGCGCACTGTCAGCTGATACATCTGCCTTGAAAATTTCCGTGTTGTTCAATGTATCAAACTTAATTGTCTTTTTGAAATCGTCGAATCCCATTTGGGCTCCAGAATTCTCCTGCACTTTTCCAAGAAAACTGTCTGTCTGGAGCATTTCTATATATGTGCTTACAACCTTTTGAGCGTAATTTAACTCATTTATATCTGAGTAATCATTATTATTATTAGAAGACGCAGGCGTAGAAACATAAAATTTAACTGTTGAAACATATGTTTTGGGAACAAAATATTTTGAAACAGCAAATGTGGCAATACCGCAGAGCAAAGCGAAAATCAAAATATTAGGCAGTTTTTTTCGTATTGTTTTCATCAAGTGCGATGTCGTAATTTCCATTCTTGTTATATCTCTCCTCTCAACCTGTTTTTATTAAATAACCCGCAGCAAAATGCATCATTTAGGTCTGCAGTGAATTCACATATTCTTCCAAACACATATGGCTCTTATACATTTTGGCCGCATTTTCTTTACCAACATACCGATAGCACCATGGTTTGAAAGATGCGCCAGTTACAGACTCTTTCCCTTCTGGGAATCGCAGGATAAAGCCATATTCAAAAGAATGCTGCTGCAACCATGTGTAGGCTTTAGTCGACTTAAAATTATCTTTTTCTCCATTGAAGTCGAGTAATAAGCCCGTATTATGCTCGCTGAAGCCTGGCTTTGAAACTTCTTTCTGCGCTGTAGCTTCTGCATCAGCTTGAGACACGCCCTTCGCCTTGCAGTTTTTAACTTCCTGCTGAAACAGTTTATCTTGAGCCTGAACGGTTCGGTAACCTTCTGACAACCATAAGTTTATGCCAGCTTTACCCGCTGCAGATTTCATTGAGATATAGGATGACTCAATTCGGCTATCCATTTGGATACTTCCATAATTAGCAAGCGGAGGCTTGTAGTTAGCCGGCAAAGCATGTTTTGGATTGACAATCAAAAGCTGCCATTTGTCCGCGGGCTTTATTGACTCTTTAGCAGATGACATAGAACTTGAAGATGCAGCATAACTACTGCTGCTTATGCTGCTTTGTTCAGAATCAGTAAGGCTTAAATAACTTGTTGCTGCATTTTTATTTAAAGCGGTAGGCACGCTTGTTTTTTGCATAAAAAAAATGCAGCCAATCGCTACCATAATTGCACCCATACAGCAAAGCAATATAGTAAGACGATGGCTGTGATTGTGATGTTTGTACTCTACTTGAGGTTCATTCAAAAATTTTAAATCCATTTTCGAAATCTCCCATGATGGCTTAATTAAAAATAGACATTATGGTCTAATACCAAATTATAAGATTCCTTCCAAAGTGTCATAATTCTTACTTCAAATTCCTTTTATGACTACAACACTATAGCACTTTTTACAATAAATTGCAATAGTTACAATTATTCAAAAAGCGTATAGGCCTATTGAAAAAGTCCCGCAAAAGTTGCTTTGACCTAATGTGCTGGATAATTTTTATAATTTTAGCGGCCAATTTTGCTGGCCAACTCACTCTGGCATTGTCTTTATTGCCTTGCCATACCCAATTTATTGCCTTAGCCGTTCAAAGGTAAGATATGTTGGATGTTTTAAAATTCTGCAGTAGATTTATGTAACGATTCTAAGTAACCGCTGATTTGATCAGTCCCGCAAAAGAAGTATAGCAAAAGAAAAAACGTGAGCCCGAAAAATCAATGTGCAGCAGAGTCTTTCTTATAGGGAATACTTAAAGCGTAAATCTTAAACGTGGCCGTCCGGAGCATGGGGAAGAAACGATGCTGCAAATGTACCTTTTGCAGGACTGGTTTAATTTGTCCGATGATTTGCATAGGATGCTATCTACGGCAACTACACCTTTCGGAATATGGAGTATCAGATTACCTAACTACAGCTAATAGTTTTATATATTTATCGCATGGTAATTGGAAGAACAAGTTATGGATGCAGACCTGCAACACGAGCTGGAGTGGATGAATGTGAACCTGAACTCAATCGTGACCAATCAAGCAATTTTATATTGCGTACTTAAGGAAATTGAGAAAGAGGCAGAGCAAAAAATAGAGAAACAATGATTTACAGCAATTACAGTTAAGATAGCGAATATCCCGACAGCCAATGATGCCATTACAGAACAGCTTCAAGAGCACGTTGGAGTGCATTAAGCAAACCATCAACGCTGCTGGCTTTTATCTTTCGTAATATGGCTTTCAGCTTTGACAAAGTCTTTCGACAAACAGATAAGCCGGACAAAAATGTCCGGCTTATCTGTTTCAGCAGGTGTATTTCTCACTGCTGCTTTTTTCTCAAATTAATATATCGTCGAGGCTGATAAATAATTCAGCAATAAAAGGCCATCAATAAAATGCGCTGATATATAAAACCTAATGCAATCTATAATGCCTTAACCAAACTATAATTATAGTGCTTTTACCAAAAAGGATTGTGCCTTGACGGTACAAACGGCGAAACAGTAAGCATATTCGATATTAAAGGCTTGAAAGCCGACAAGCAGGGAAAGGAAATATCCGTACAATGGGAATTAGGTTTCCCCTCCTTGTGCGCCATTGACTTTTTCATCATCAGAAATTCTTAGCATACGATATCCTATTCCCGTGTGTGTCTGAATAAGTTCTTGCCCAAGCGGCGTTTCTATTTTTTTTCGAAGCATGGCAATATGTACCCTTAGTGATGAGGCATCACTGGGCAAAGCATTTTGCCATATTTCTTTTAAAAAGTAATTATGAGTAAGTACTTTGCCAACATTGCGTGACATCAGACAAAGCAATTTATATTCAATTGGTGAAAGGTACACCTCATTTCCATTCACATATACACAGCCGGCAGCATAATCAATTTTCAAACCGCCATTTATAAAAGTTGTACGGTCAGGCCCTGGATTTTTCATGAATCGAAGTCGTCTAAGTGCTACACGTAAACGCGCAAGCAATTCATCAATACTAAATGGTTTTGTAAGATAGTCGTCGGCTCCAGCATCAAGGGCTTCAATTTTATCTGCGTCTTCACTCCTTGAGCTGACAACAATAATCGGGACATTAGACCATGTGCGCGTTTTTTTAATTATATCTACTCCATCTATATCAGGCAATCCAAGATCAAGAATAATAACATCCGGTTTGCAAGATAAGGAAGTCATAATTGCCTCCCTGCCATTTTCGGCAGATTTATATCGATATTCCTGCGTCTCAAGGGTAAGTGTAATAAAGTTACGGACTGGCCTGTCATCCTCAACTACAAGGACTAAAGGTTTAAGCATGTTATTGTTATCCCCCTTTAATGAGTGGAAGAGAAAAAGTAAAGATCGAACCGTGAGGATTATTGTCCGAAACCCAAATCTTTCCGCCATGTGCTGAAATAATAGCGCGGCAGAGGGCAAGCCCAAGCCCAAGCCCACGCCGTGCATCGCTACGCACATTCCCAGTTGTAAAAAACATCTGGAAAATTTTAGGCTTAATGTCATTTGGAATTCCAGGGCCGTCGTCTATTACCGATACGAACACCTGATCATCTTCATGTTCTGTTGAAATAGTAATGTTTGAACCTTCGGGTGTATGTTCTACGGCATTATCAATTAGGTTTACCAATACTTGTATAATCAGGGAAGCATCGACTTTAACCATTAGAAATTCGTTATTTTCCAGCATATTGAGACTATGGTTTTGCAAATGACGTTTTGAATGGGCAACAGCTTCATCAATCAGGTCTGAGATAAGTTCTGATTTTTTGTTTAGTGTTAATGCCTTATTATCCATACGTGTAACGGAAAGTAAGTTTTCAACGAGGCGGATAAGCCATTCAGAATCTTCATAAATATCAATATAGAGCCTGCCCTTTTGCTGATCACTCAGCAAAGTGCCGTCTTTCGTTAATATCTCCGCATTGCCGGAAATACTTGTCAGCGGAGTCTTAAGGTCATGTGAAATCCCTCGAAGAAGGCTCGACCTCATCTTTTCGCGCTGTGCCTCTATTGCAAAAGCCATTTTGCTTTCACGGAGTTGTTGCCTTTCCATCGCTTCACCACATTCTCCAAGAAGGGCAAGCAGTAAATCGTTTTCAAATTTTCTAAAATGTTCATCCTGTTTTACTGCAATGCCTGCAACTGCGTGAACGCTGTCATTCCCACGTATCGCAAGGTACCAAAATCTTGCGGCAGGATTTGTTTTTGTTGTTGCACCAGCTTGCTCATTGTTTTGATATACCCAAACTGCTGTAGAATATTCTGCTTCGCAGACAGCATCATCAATTTTATTTGCACAAAACCCATCCGGGTAAAGTAAAAGTGGTTTTCCAAGTCCTCCATTTTCAACTGGATATAAAATAACGGGCCTTTCTGTCAACTTCATAATCTGAGTTGCTGTTTCGCTGAAAATATCATTTTCACTTTCAGCGTGCTGCAAATTACGGCTTGCTGACAAAAGTACGCCTGTTCTGTACGCTTTTTGTGCGTTGGACTTCGCTTCTTTTTTAGCACGTGCAGTGAGTGAGCTTGTCAGTATTGCTGCTATGAGCATAACAACAAAGGTTAGTGGATAGCCCGTTCCATAGGCTAAAAAAGTAAAACGTGGCTCTGTAAACAAAAAATTAAAGATAAGTACACTGAGCACTGAAGCAATAATTCCATATTTATAGCCTTCTGTAAGAAAAGAGGTAAATAAAACTGAAAGGATATACACTGTTATAATATTTGCTTCGGTAAATCCGGCTTTTTTTAAAAGCATACAAAGTAACGTTGCTGCACAAAGCAAGCCTATTGTGATTAATATTGAGCGCAGGGAAAATGCTTTCAGTGGCTTCTCCTTTTTTGTGTAATGGTATGGCGCATTGTCTGGAATTATGTAAATCTCAAAATCAGGGAAAAGCTGTGCTAAGCGCCACGAAAATTTTTCTTTTAGAAATAACCGCTTTCTAAAATGTGTAGAGCACCCAATCACAATTTTTGTTGCACCGCAAGTTTTAGCATATTCAGCAATTTGTACAGCAATTTCATTATCATATAAATGCACAAACCTGGCACCATTTTTTTCCACAAGCTTCCGGTTCTTTTCGAGTTCAGCCCGATCGCACTCATTCATTTGCTTGCTTGCCGGTGTTTCGACAAAAATTGCTGTCAGTTCTGCCTTAAAAGCATTTGCCATCTCAATTGCTACCTTGACAATATTACTGTTTGATGAAAAAGGTGATAAGCAGACTAAAATGTGTTCAGTTTTTGTATCACTCGTTGGTATCATCTCCGAATTATCGAGCCCTTTCGGCAAGCTTTATTATAGCTTGCCTTTTTCCTAATTACTATTATAAGTCCAGCTAAAGCACAAGGGAACATTATTATTGAAGCAATTAAAAAAGCTGGAGAAGACTTGTCTTTTACTGCATAACCCCCCTTTATTATTTTAACCTTATTTGAGTGAATATCAAGGTCGCCGCCATGTTCTGTACAGGCTCTATGGAAAGTCCCTGTTAGGGAAACAGTGTCACCGGTAACACAGTATCTACCGGTATACTTGATTTTTTTCGCTTCCATTGCCGGGACGTAAGCACTAACTGCATTTTCCCCATCATTAATGCTTACCCAGGCATGATCGCCGCGGTACAAGATATCACCAACTACTTCACCTTGGTAAGACACGCTCTTTCCATCTAGCGCAGTAGCTTCTTCAATCATCTCTGTACTTGTTACAGTTTTGGCTTTGGCTTTTGCTGGCATCGGAATTACAGAAATGAGGACAATAAATGCTGCAACAACCAAATTTATTTTGGAAACAGTTTTGATTAAGCGCATTTTTTCCCGACCTTCCTGGCAATGTAGGCTCCTAATGTAAGTACTGACATAAATTCAAGACGCCCAAGCCACATGATTATCAGATAAGTAAGTTTTAGATAAGCGGGCATTGAAACCGATGTTACACCGATTGAAAGGCCTACATTCCCTGTTGCCGACGCACTTTCAAATGCGGCCATGCTGAATGGAAAACCTGCAAACATGCCCATAAGGGTACCAAAAGCGAATGTGATAATATAGGCCATCACGATAAGGAATGAGCTCCTTACCATCGAATCGGTCAGGGTAATATCTTTAATATGGTGGATTTTCTGCTTCTGCATCCGTGATTCTGGTAGCAGCATATTTTTGACTTCCATTTTGAAGGCAGTAAAAATTATTCCTATACGCATAGCTTTAAATCCGCCAGCAGTAGAGCAGGCGCATCCGCCCAGGAGCATTGCGATCACCATGGCAAACAATGCAATGTCTCCCCATTCATGATAAAACTGCTTCGCATAAACGGTCATAAAGCCGGTTGTGGTATGCGCTGATACTAACTGGTAAAAGCCTTTGCGGAACATTACCATTGCATTTGGGTAAACATTGTTTTTCATTAGTCCAAATGTGGTGATTAAAGTTAAAAATGACAGAGTTATGGTAAATGTAATTACTTCAATATCGCGGCGCAGCTCATCATGTTTTCCAGACAAAACTGCGTTATGTAATGCAAAGTTAAGTGAACCAATGATAAAGAAGATCATGGTAACAAATTCAAGTGGGGCACTATGATAATACAAAACATTTTGGCTCATTGGACCAAATCCTCCGGTACTCCATGCCGACATGAAAATCCACATGCCATGAAGGAAAGCCCGGTCAGGTGCCAAACCTGCTTGAAAAGCAGTAGCAGATGTTACTACGGTGCCAATTGCAAGATAAAGAAGGCTTATAAGCCAAATCCGTTTAGAAGTGCTTACAGCATTTGGAAAAAGCTTTTCATCTTTCCCCTCACCAACATACATCTTATAGGCACTGCTTTGGCCTTTCGTAAGGAAAGTCAGGGCAAGTACCACCATACCCTGGCCGCCTACAAATGTAAGGATAGCACGCCACATGTTTATTCCATTCGACAAGTGATCCATATTTTGAATTAGGCAGAGCCCAGTTGTTGTCAGCCCACTCATTACGTCAAAACAGGAATCCAGATAGGATAAGCAATTTTCAGAAAAATAATATGGCAAGGCGCACAGCAAAGTGCCAATCAGCCATGCACCCGATGCTACTACAGTGCCTTCACCAAAGCTGAGCTTTTGGTTTCTGTACCGAAACCCTAAAAAAGTCATGCTGACTCCAACAAGCACTGTCAGAGAAGCAGTCAGCAGAAAAATTTCCATAATTCGCCATTCAGCATAAAACAGCGATACAACTGCAGGCAAAAACTGCACTATTCCCAGCGTTGTAACAATAATCCCAATAAAATAACTAATCGGATAAAACTTATTAATTGGTTTTTCAACTGTCATAATTACACCCTACAAATCAAAATAGACACAATCAGGCCTATAAAAATAAGCCCTACCGCAAAGAGCGTTTCAAGGATAACACCTTCAGCTAATAAAACAAATTTTTTCATTTTTAATCACCTTTTAAACTGACTGCTCGCATTAAGGATATCGGTTTCACTCCCCATAAGAAGGGCCTCATCACCAGGTTCAAGCTGCGTATCCCCATTAGGGATAACCGCTTGATTGCCATGTAATACAGCAATTAGGATAAGGCCTTTTGGCAGCCCTAAGTCTCTCAGGCACTTATGTTCAAAAGTTGATCCTTGCCCAACAACAATTTTACGCAGCCGCACGCTGGATGATCTGTCTTGAAATAAGCTGTTTATGTCAGTTAAATCCAACTCTTGATTAATGACTCTGGCAATGCCTTCTGTGCTGCTGACTACAGAATTAACTCCAAGCTTTTTAAACACCCTGATATTTTTAGGGTTTTTCACTCTGGATATGGTTTGTTTTACTCCAAAACATTTTTTTGCCAGTTGGCATGCGATCAGGTTGTTCTGATCGTGCCCAGTTACAGCAACAAACGCATCTGTATAATAAATTCCAGCTTCCCTTAAACATTCGATATCTGTACCATCACCGTTGGTTACTTCAATATGCCCAGAGCCAAGTTCAGATGCGATTTGTTCACAGCGAGAATAGTCACTTTCAATAATCATAATATGATGTTTTTCGGTAGACAAAGACTTTGTCAGATAATACCCAACATTTCCGCCACCAACAATCATAATCTTCATACCTCCAGCTTCCCCCCATTCAGTTCATCGAAAAAAGCATTCATGGTAAGTGCGGTAGGGCAGACTATTTTAATCCCCGTGTCAGCCAATACTTTTTGCTTTTCAGGATCATTTATTTGGGTAATCACCATTGGTATATGGTAAAGTTTATACGCAATCTGTGAGACCATAATATTTGTATTGTCATCATTTGTTACAGCTGCCATGGCATCAGCCCCTTCAATACCGGCTTCTTTCAAAACGTCCTCGTCAATCGGTATCCCAGTAACAGTTTTACAATTTGATCCATTACCTAATTTTGAAAAGTTGCTCTCATTACGATCAATTATTGCAACATCGTACCCTTCTTCAGAAAGCTTTTTAACAAGGCTGGCGCCAACCCGGTTACAGCCGGCAATAATGACATACATTAATTTTCACCACTCTTTAACTTTTGATTTGAATGTACACTACAGTCGCTTTCAGAAAAAGCGTATAAATGAGGCATAGTAAAGCTGCCAAAACATTCCAGATTCCAGGAAGACGGCCTGTAAGCAGGATCAAGCGCATATGCAGCACGGAAGTGTCTCATTGCTTCAGCATGGAGATTTTTGCTTTCCAGCAAGAGCCCCATCAAATTATGCGGAATGGGACTATCTGGATATTGAAACATTGCCGTACAAATAAGAGCCTCGCTTTTCTTGTATTCTTTTTTAAGTATAAGGTTTTTTACTTGCTCGATAGTTTGGCCTAAATTTTCATTCATAGAAAGTTCCCCCTTTTTGTTGCAAATATCATTTTAGTACCTTTGGTGTTAAAGCGGCATTTGAAATTGAGCAACAGTGTTAAAACTTTGTTAAGGTTATCCTGCAATACCTTTATAGTGTCTGCTAACAGGTTGAAAAGCCGCATTAATACTGACTTATGAGAAATTTATTGCAAAATAAGTACGGGGAATAGAGCGGGAAAAAATCTCAGCTTACGCCGTCATGTCACGAAAGTGCACAGTTTATATGCACTCCGAAATATAATGAACGGCGGTTTTGAAAATCAAAACCGCCGTTCATTATGGTATATTGTCAGGCTGCAAGGGGTCTATCTGCCTATCCAGAAAATTTTAGGTGTTCATACACTACACGCTTCTTGACTTCTCCAGACTATGCAGATGACTTGGGCTATGGATCTTGGCCTGACGACAAACCGGAGCTATAACGTTCCCGTTTGTTTTAAATACGCATTAATGTTAAAATATTTTGTAAGCATTTGAATTGCTGATTATTTATGGAACATGGAGGTGATATTTACGGAATACGTAAATATCAATACGCAAAATAGAGAGCATATTAATTCCTTTATCGCTGAACATTGGTTTTCGACTGATATGATAATCCGCGGTACTATAATTGATATGACCAAAGTTGACGGTATCGTTGCATTGGAAAATAACGATATCATAGGGCTCCTGACTTATACCATCCATGAAAATGTTTGTGAAATAACATCATTAGATAGCCTATTAAGGGGAAAAGGAATAGGGACAACTCTAATAAATAAATTGCTCTCTATAGCTAAAGAGGCCAATTGTAACAAAGTTAATGTTGTCACAACGAATGACAACATTAATGCAATCCGTTTTTACCAAAAACGAGGATTCGACATGGCACGATTGTATCATAACGCTTTGGATATTTCGAGAAAAATGAAACCATCAATTCCTTTGATCGGCGATAATGGGATTCCGTTAAAGCATGAAATAGAATTTGAAATTGACTTTACCAAATGAGCATTGCACGAAGCCGGAATACCAGCATCACAAAGTAAATAACTTACTGTGTAATCACAACCGAAAATATAATGGTATGAGAAAAAAAGTAGCCTGAAAATAATGAGCCTGATAAACTTAAAATGGGAAAATGAAGCAGGTCGATTATTCGCGAAGATAAAAACATTTAAGGCAACACCGCACAGAAAAATTAGGTGTGAAATCAGTGTCGGGTATGGTAAAATAAGCGTATGGATAAACAAATGAGTCTGTCCGCTCTGAGCGATGAACTGCGCAGGTGCGGACAAAGAAAAAAGAATTTCTGGCACAGATAGAGCGGATTATTCCGTGGAGCGAGTGGGAAAGCATGATCCGACCGTGCTACTATAAAGGAATGCCCTTACTGCTCTTACCATGAATGCTTTTTTCGA